>DASVFK010000065.1:0-11286 GCA_036380095.1 Candidatus Angelobacter sp.
GGCCGAGCACGGCCAGAAATAGAACATACGCCGCGGCCAAAGGGCCGAGCTGGGGTTCGACGGCTGCCCCAAGGCCGGCGATTACGATGGAGAACTCTCCGCGGGCAACCAGCGCAAGTCCGGCGCGAATACGTCCACGGCGATTGGCGCCGGTCCCTCCTGCCGCCATATAGCCGGTGAGCAGCTTGGTGGCGGCCGTGATTAGTCCCAGGGTGATTGCAACCGCCAGCACCGGAGGGAGTGCGGCGGGGTCAATCTCCAGTCCAAAGAAAAAAAAGAAGGTTGCGGCAAATAGATCGCGCAGTGGAGCGACGAGGCGGCCTGAGCGTTCAGCAATGGGGCCGGAAAGGGCGATGCCAACAAGAAAGGCGCCAATTGCGGCTGAAACCTGTAACCGCTGCGCCAGGCCGGCGATGAGGAGAACGGCGCCGAACGTGGTGAGAAGGATGATTTCGTCGGACTCGTGGGCCAGTGCGGCGCTGACCTGTCGTCCAAAGCGCAGGGCGATGAGCAGGATCAGGGCAACGCAGGCGACGGCAATCGAGACGGTGACAGCCATGTTTCCGCCGCTGCCGCCGGCGAGCAGCACTCCTACGATCGGCAGGTAGACCGCCATGGCGAGGTCTTCCAGCACCAGAATCGAGAGAATGGCCGGCGTCTCGGGATTGCCGGTCCACTTCAACTCGGAAAGAACTTTGGCAATGATCCCCGAAGACGAAATATAGGTCACGCCGCCAAGCAAGACGGAAGCTAGAGGCTTCCATCCCAGAAGCAAACCAGCCAGCAGGCCGGGAGTGAAATTGAGCACCAGGTCCAAAGCGCCGCCGGCAAGGCCGTGGCGCAGGTTGCGCTGCAGCTCGTCGCCCGAGTACTCCAGGCCGAGCATGAAAAGCAGCAAGAGCACGCCGATTTCAGCGCCGGTCTGGATGAAGTGCTGGCTTACGGCCAGGGGCGCCAGGCCGCCCTTGCCAAAGGCCAATCCCGCGAGGAGATAGAGCGGTATGGCGGAAAAGCCGAAGCGATTGGAGATGCGGGCCAGCAGCGCCAAGCCGATAATGGCGGCGCCCAGCTCCACCAGAATTTGCGATACATGCAGCGCTTGCGGAGTCATGAAGTGTGCTTGCAGCTTCCGGTTTCATCATCTCATGGGGGTGATGCCAAGAAACACTTACCACGGAGACGGAGAAAAGAAGAAATAGCCGCAGATATACGCAGAAAAACGCAGAATAGCTATGGCAAAACCGCAACCCGAGAACCACAGAGGACACAAAGGAGCACAGAGGCGGGTGATGCCAGGAAACACTTACCACGGAGACACTGAGACACGGAGAAAAGAAGAAATAGCCGCAGATGTACGCAGAAAAACGCAGAAGACCTATGGCAAAGCCGCAACCCGAGAACCACAGAGGACACAAAGGAGCACAGAGTCAGAGCGTGCTGCCGCAAAGGTGTTAGCGGAGTCATGAAATGTGCTTGCAGCTTACGGTTTCATCATCGCATGCGGGTGATGCCGGGAAACACTTACCACGGAGACACTGAGACACGGAGAAAGAAGAAATAGCCGCAGATGTACCGCAGAAAAACGCAGAATAGCTACTGCGGACGAAACGGATAGCATCGATGAAGTAGCAACCGGCAAGACCGAAATTCGAGAACCACAGAGGACACAGAGGAGCACAGAGGCAGAGCATGCTGCTGCAAAGGTGTTAGCTGAGGAAGGGCAGCCATCAAGCCCGCTATTGACCGTTCTCCCCGGCGAGTGCTTTCCTAGAGTTACATGGAATTACGTAAGGACCCCATTACACGGTCTTGGGTGATCGTGGCTGACGACTCGGAGCGGCAAGCGCTGCCGAGCTACTGTCCTTTTTGTCCCGGAGCGGCGAATCCGCCGCACGTGATCGCCACGCTCAATTCGGGCGAGCCGGGCGCCGGGCCGGTGATGGCCACGGTGCATCCATCGCCGCTCTACCGGATTGAAGGCGAGCCGCAGCGCCGCGCCGAGGGCCTGTACGACGCCATGAACATGGTGGGTGCGCATGAGGTGCTGGTGCAGAACGTGCGGCACGATATGGAGTTGTGGCAGTCGTCGGACGCAGAGATCGCGCAGTTTCTTCAGCTGGCGGCGCAGCGCATCCAGGACCTGAAGCAGGACGTCCGCTTCAAGTACGTGACCATGTTCAAGAACTATGGCACGCCGGCGGGGCAGGACTTCGGCCATCCGGTTTCTGAAATCACCGCCACCACGTTCGTGCCGCGGCGCGTGCTCTACGAGCTGCGGGCCTCGCGCGATTACTATTACGACAAAGAACGCTGCGTGTTCTGCGATACCTTGAACCAGGAGCTGCGCAACCCGATCCGCATTGTGGAGACGCGCGGCAACTACGTGACGCTCTGCCCGTTCGCTTCGCGCGTGCCCTACGAAACGTGGATCATGCCGCGAAAGCATGAGTCGGCGTTCGAGCGGTCGGTGACGAGCAAGTCGACGCAACTGAGCGACCTGGCGGCGCTGATCCGGCACACCCTGCAGCGGGTGATGGCCATTGCCGAAGCCTTCCACATGGTGCTGCACACCGTGCCCAATACCTACCAGAAGTCGAACATCCTGCAGTATTGGAAGACGGTGGACGAGGATTATCACTGGCACATCGAGATCATGCCCATCCTGGCCACGCGGCCCAAGCCGTATTTCCTGAAAGAGGTCTACTACACTCCGATTTCCTCTGAGGTGGCAGCGGAGCGGCTGAAGAAGCTGGAAACAAAATAAGCACTTAGCCATTGGCAATTAGCAGTTAGCTTGCGTGTCGCCAGTTGAAATGAGTCGGGCGCACTTTGTAAGTGATTGATTATACATGACTTAAGTTATTGAAAAGCTAACCGGCCACCGCCGATTGAGTACCAATTGCCGATCATTGCCAATTGCTCCTACTCACGATTGTGCTCTTCGTCACATTGGATGTGTCCGTAACGCAGCTATAATTTTTTGAACATATGCCGCTGTTCTGGTTGCGAGTCGCTTTGTGCTTCTACGGCGTAGGCCTGGCTTACGCGCTGGCTGCGTTCTGGGGAGGACGCCAGGTGTTGACTCGCATCACCTTGCCCGCTGTGGGGCTGGGAATGACGTTTCACTTCGTCTCCCTGAGTGAAAACGCGATGCTGAGCGGTGTTTGGGCGCCGGGCTCCATGCACGAACTGGAATCGCTGCTGGCGTTTCTGCTGATGGTTTTCTTTTTCGTGATCTATGGGCGCTATCAGGCCACGTCGCCCGGGCTGGCGGTATTCCCGCTGGTGTTCTTGTTGACCGCATCAGCTGCGCTTCCTGGTACGCCCGCCGAGTCCTCCATGCCGCTGCTGGTGAGCAGGCAGTGGATCTACTTTCATGTCGGACTGATCTTCATCGGATATTCGGCGCTGCTGTTCAGCTTTATCGCCAGCATTCTTTACTTGATCCAGGAGCGAAACCTCAAGCGCAAGACCACGAGCGGCTTCTGGTCGCGCTTGCCGGCGCTGGCTGTGATTGACGACATCGGCTACAAGTGCCTGATCTGGGGTTTCCCCTTTATGACCCTGGGGTTGATCTCGGGGGCGATCCTGGCGGAAATGCGATTCGGGCCGCATTATTTCCTGGATCCCAAGATTATTCTCTCCATCCTGGTGTGGGTGGTGTACATGGTCCTGCTCTACACGCGATGGAGCGCAGGATGGCGAGGACGCCGAGCCGCCTATATGGCTACGTTCGCGTTTGCCGCGGCGGTGGTGGCTTGGGCGGCGAATAATCTGAGTCACACGCACAGGTTTATAGCGCAATGAAGTTTCAGCTCATCGGCGTGAACCACAACTCGGCACCGCTGGAGGTACGCGAGCGGCTGGCCGTGCCGGAAGCCCGGCTGCCGGAGGCGATCCAGCATCTGGTGCAACAGCCGGGTGTGGCAGAGGGTCTGGTTCTTTCCACCTGCAATCGGGTGGAGCTGCTCACATGCGGCGACAAGAACGCCGATCTGCGAGCGTTTCTGAGCAACTACTTCGGCGTGACGGCGGAAGCGATCCATTCGCACCTGTACGAGTTTCAGGAACGCGAAGCGGTGCGCCACGTGTTTCGCGTGGCCTCAAGCCTGGACTCCATGGTGGTGGGCGAACCGCAAATCCTGGGCCAGGTGAAGGAAGCTTATGCCGTGGCCCGCGGGCTGGGCGCGGTGCATTCGGCGCTGGAGGCGCTGCTCACGCGCGCCTTTGCCGTGGCCAAACGCGTGCGCTCGGAGACGGCCATCGGGAGCTCGAGTGTTTCTGTTGCTTCCGTCGCCGTGCAGCTGGCGGAAAAGATCTTTGGCTCGCTTGCCGGCAAGACAGTCTATCTGGTGGGCGCGGGCAAGATGGCGGAGCTGGCGGCGCGACACTTGATCAGCCATGGAGCTGCGCACGTCATCATCAGCAATCGCACACACGAGCGCGCTCTGCAACTGGCGGAAAGTCTGGGCGGGCAGGCCGTCCCGTTTGATCGCCTGCACGAAACCTCAGGCCAGGCTGACATCATTCTCACTTCAACGGGCGCCACCGAGCCGCTTTTCCGCCGCGAGCATGGAGAAAGATTGCTGAAGGGCCGCCGCAACCGTCCCGTGTTTTTCATCGACATTGCTGTGCCGCGCAACGTGCATCCTGCGGTGAATGAGCTGGATGGTTTGTTCGTGTACGACATGGACGATCTGCAGACAATCGCCGCCGGCCACTCGACCGAGCGCCGCAAGGAAGCCGAGCGCGCGGAGCAGATCATTGAAACCGAGGTGGAGCGTTTTGCCGCGCGCATGAAGTCGCTGGCCGTGGTACCGACCATCCTCTCCTTGCAGGAGTACTGCGAAACCATCCGCCAGGCGGAGATGGATCGCGTGCGCGGCAAGCTGGGCGCGATCACGCCGGAACAAGAAGCGGCTATCGAGGCGGTGACGCGCGGCATCATCAACAAGTTGCTGCACACGCCCATTACCACGTTGAAATCCACGGCCGCACATCCCGAGTCTTCTACCATTGAAGACATGGTGCGCCGGCTCTTCAACCTGAACGGGAAACCAAAGAGCTAATGGCAAACCTGCGCATCGGTTCCCGAGGATCACAGCTTGCGCTCTGGCAGGCCAACCACGTGGCCGCGTTGCTGCGCGAGCAGGGCCATACGGTGGAAATCGAAATCATCAAGACCACGGGCGATAAGATCCTGGACGTGGCGCTGGCCAAAGTGGGCACCAAGGGCATGTTTACCAAAGAGATTGAAGAAGCCCTGGCCGAGCGCCGCGTGGACCTTGCTGTTCACAGCTTGAAAGATGTGCCTACCGAGCTGCAGCCGGAGTTTGTGCTGGCGGCGATCATGAAGCGCGAAGACCCGCGTGACGCTTTTATCTCAGTGAAATACAGCGCGCTGGGCGAGCTCCCCCAGGGCGCCAAGGTTGGCACCAGCAGCCTGCGGCGGCAGTGCCAGCTCAAGGCGGTGCGTCCTGACCTGGAGATTTTCCCGTTGCGCGGCAACGTGGATACGCGCCTGCGCAAGCTGGAATCAGGAGAATATGACGCGATCATTCTGGCCAGCGCCGGCGTTCACCGGCTGGGGTTGGATAAGCATGTGCGTTCGCGCATCTCGCCCGATGTGATGTGTCCCGCAGTGGGCCAGGGCGCACTGGCGATTGAGACCCGCGCCGGGGATCGCGAAACCTTGGCGCATCTCGAGTTCCTCAACCATGCCGAAACGCGCACGGCCGTCGAGTGCGAGCGCGCTTTGCTAGGCAGCATGGGCGGCGGCTGCCAGGTGCCGATTGGCGCCTTTGCAGAAATGAGCGGCGCCGAACTGCGGTTGCGCGCCATGGTTGGCCGTCCGGACGGCAGTGAGGTGCTGCGGGAGCAGGCCCAGGGCAACGATCCTGAGCAACTGGGCCGCTCAATCGCGCAGAAATTGCTGCAACGCGGCGGAGAGAGGATTCTGAAAGACGTTTATCAGCAAGGAGTGGCCGTCCCGAGCCAGCCATGAGCAAAGTCATCGCCATGAAGGTGAAAGGGAAGCCGCTGCTGGGACAGCGCATCCTGGTCACGCGCGCCAGCGGGCAGTCGTTTGGGCTGTCGCAGCCGCTGCGTGATCTGGGCGCGGAGGTCATGGAAGTCCCAACCATCGAAATCCGGCCGGCGCAGAGCTATGCCGCGCTCGACCACGCGCTGATCAAGATCGACCATTACGACACGCTGATTCTCACCAGCGTGAACGGCGTTGATGCGCTGTTTTCGCGCTATAACCGGCTCGGCCTGCCCGTGCTCGACATGCAGCACCTGCTGGTGGTCGCCATTGGCCCGGCGACCGCTGGAGCGATCCAATCGGAAGGAGTAGGCGTCTCGATCGTGCCGGAAAAGTATGTGGCGGAATCGGTGGTGGAAGCCCTGCGCGGCAAGATTACCAAGTACAGCCGCGTGCTGCTGGTGCGAGCCAAGGTGGCGCGAGACGTGCTGCCTGACGAACTCAGAAAAATGGGCGCTCAAGTGGATGTGATTGAGGCTTATGAGACAGGCATCCCAGAAGGAACAGGGGAGAGGTTGAAGGAACTCTTTGCCGATCCAGCGAGCAAGCCGCACATCGTTACATTCACCAGTTCGTCTACGGCCACGAATTTTCTTGATCTCCTGGGGAAGGAGAATTACGAAGAGCTGCTTTCAGTTCGTCTGGCTTCTATCGGCCCGGTGACCAGCGCAACGCTCGAAGAAGCCGGATTCAAGCCAGCGATTGAGGCCAAAGAGTTCACCATGGATGGGTTGGTCAAGGCGATTATTGACTCTGTTCCTGTGTAAGCCATTTTCGCAATTCTCCTGTCTGTAGAATAACCGGTGCTCCTGTTCAAGATTTTTCTCGCTCCTGTCCTCATTGGGCTGGTGAGCCTGGCCGGCCGTAAGTGGGGCCCCGGAATTTCCGGCTGGCTGCTGGGACTCCCGCTTAATTCCGGTCCGATCCTGCTTTTTTTGGTGTTGCAGGAAGGGCGCCCATTCGCATCTGCCGCCGCGGTGGGCAGCCTGCTGGGGATCATCCCCTGGGCAGCATTTGGTCTGGTGTATGCCTATTGCTGCACCAGGCTGCCTTGGTGGTCCAGCATGTTGGCGGGATGGGCGGCATACGCTTTCGTGGCGCTGTTGTTGTTACGTCTGCACCTGAGTCTAGTCTGGTCGTTTGCGATGGTGATAGCAGCCCTTGCGGCCATGCTGGTTGTTTTTCCACGGCCAGTGTACAGCGACATACGGCTGCCGCGACGCAGATACGAACTCTGGTTGCGCATGATCACCGCCACAGCCATGGTGGTCACGCTCACGGCGGTGGCCAAAGCGCTTGGGCCCCTGCGCAGCGGGATCCTCTCTGCTTTCCCGGCTTACACCACCATCCTGGCTGTGTTCAATCATCAACATAGCGCTGCCTCGGCCGTACTCGTGTTGCGAGGTGTGACCATGGGGCTCTTTACGGCAGCCACATTTTTTCTTGTCCTATCCACCAGCCTGGTGCGAACAGGTTCGGTCTTGTCGTTCTCGCTGGCTCTTGCAGCCGCGGGCGTGGTCCAGGCGGCGAGCCTTGTGCTGGTACGCAGACACAATTGACGAATGCAGCTCACCTGGAAAGCTCGCAACCTGGAAGAACGCCACAGAGCAGGAGGGCTTTTGCGTTGCGGAGGTGTCGTACGCCAAAACGGCGGAGCTGGTATAACATTTCACAAGAGGAACGCACATGGCTGAACCAACTTACGAAGAAATGAAAGCCCGCCTGGCTGAACTGGAAAAGCAGGCTGCAACGCGCCGCACCGGGTCACTGGAATTCCGGGTAAGCGAAAAAGGCGGCGTCAGCGTCTATGGGCTGGGAAGATTTCCCGTCACGCTCTACTACGAGCAATGGACCCGCCTGCTGGACCAGGCCGATCAACTCCGCTCATTTCTGGAAGAAAACAAATCCAAGCTTAAGCTGAAAGAGCCAAAGTAGCCGGCTGTCGTTCACAGGATCGCGCCTGTGCCTGGCCTTCTGTGGACCTTTTAAGCCCCAAAACCTCACTCATAAATGTTGCACCCACACTTCTCGGGTGGAACGTATTTCTTCAGAAACTCGGCCACGCGCGTATACGCGTCAATCTGGTTTTCGATTTTGGCAAAGCCGTGGCCTTCGTTCTCATAAACCTTCAGTTCGGCCACGCCGCCGCGCTTCTTGATCGCGCTGGCAACCTGTTCGGCTTCCGTCTTGGGGCAGCGTGGATCGTTGCCTCCAGCCAATAGCAGTAGCGGCGCTTTGATCTGGTCGACAAAGTTGATGGGGGAGCGCTCCTGCAGGCGGGCCTTGTCCTTCATAGGATCGCCCATGGTGGCAAGGTCATATTGGCGCAGCAGCGGGTCTTCGTTCTCAATCTCGGTGAACCAGTTGACGAACGGCACAATAGGAACGCCCGCGGCCCAAAGATCGGGCGCCTTGGTCACTGCCATCATGGTGAGATAACCGCCGTAACTTCCGCCCATCACCGCGACCTTCTTTGGATCGATGAAGCCGGTCTTCTTGAGGAAGTCAGCGGCTGAGATCACGTCCTGCAGATCGCCACCGCCCATATCGTAGCGATTTGCGTCTTCGAATTCTTTGCCGTAGCCGCTGGAGCCGCGATAATTCGGCGCGATCACGAAGAACCCCTGGTTGGCCAGATACTGGATGCTCTTGCTGAAACTGTTCTGGGTTTGTGAGTCCGGTCCGCCGTGGATATAGACCACTGCGGCGTTCTTGCCGTTACGCTCCGCGTTGTAGGGAACATAGACAAACGCCGAGATCTGCCACTTGCCGTCCTTGCTGGGATAGTGGACGAGAAAGGGCTGCACCAGGTCTTCACCGCGGACGCCGCCCACCAGCGCATGCGTAATCTGCAGTGACTTCTGCGTGGCCACGTCATAGATCCAAAGGTCGTTGGGCGCGTTGGGACCATCGTGCGAATACAGCATGCGCGCGCCGTCGCGAGTAAAGGGCGTCTCCGCTCCCGCTGTGCTGTTGATGCCTTTGGCCAGCGGCAGCGGCTTCGCGGCATGCGTCACCAAGTTATAGAGATAAATGTCCTGATTGCCGTCGACGTTGGCCGTCCAGGTCAAGTGCTTACCGTCGGGCGAGAATTTGCCGCCGCTGACTTCCCACTTGTCATGGGTGAGCCAGGTGATCTTCTTGCTCGCGACGTCAAGCAGGCCGGCGTTGTTGTATCCGCTTTCTGCGTTGGAAGTGATCAGGATGGACTTGCCGTCAGGAGAAATATCGTTGGCCAGATACAGTTGCTCGCCCTCATGGGGCGTGAGGTTGGTGGCACGACCCGTCACTGCATCGGTGATGAAGACATTAGCGTCCTTGCCGGCGGCGTGCGCCTGGGTAAAGACGATCCGCTTGCCGTCGTGCGACCAGATGGGGCCAAAGTTACTCCAATCTTTGGGCGTGTTGCTGGTCACGTGCGTGACTTTCTTGGTGGCCCAGTCAATAGTCTCAATCTCGTAATTCGCGCCGTGTTTCGGCTTTACGCTGTAAGCCAGTTTCAAGCTGTCCGGCGACCACGCTGGGCTTTCTTCGGAGATGTCGCGTGTGTTGGTCAGGTTCACGACCTGGCCATCTCGCGCGGAGACCAAAAATACGTCCCACTGTTCGTTGCCGTCGTAGTCAGAACTGTACGCGATCCAGCGCCCGTTGGGAGACCACGTTGGATTCATCTGGCGTTGGTTGCTGACGGTGAGTTGGGCCGGCCAGCCGCCCTCCGCAGGAACCAGCCAGAGATTGCTCCGGCCGCTGATATTGGTGACAAACGCCACCTGCTTGCCATCGGGCGACCAGGCGCTGTCGCCGATGGCGCGCGTCATGTACAGCTTTTCAATGGTAAACGGCTGGATATCGAACTTGTCTTTCGATTTGATCTGCGACGGGTCCGTGATGGCCTCAGAAGGGCCTGCCGGCGGTTGCGCCGGGGATTGACAGACGAACGCCAACGCCGATGATATGAGTGCGATCAGGAAGAAGAACTTTCGCATGCGTTACGGCCTCGCTGATTTATGGATCTCTACGGTTGACCAGGTTTTGTCCGCCGCGTGGCACAGGTCTTCCAGCGGGCAGTCAGCGCATTTAGGCTTGCGGGCGACACAGAGCGCGCGCCCGTGATGGATGATCTGGTGGGAAAACTCGATCCACTTTTCCTGAGGAACCACTTTCATCAGGTCCTGTTCGATGTTTTTCGCGTCGGTGCCTCGCGTGAGCTCCAGGCGCCGCGATATGCGATGGACATGTGTATCCACCACCACGCCCACAGCTTTTTTGAACCACGTTCCCAGAACAACGTTGGCTGTTTTGCGTGCCACTCCCGGCAGGTGCAGCAGTTGGTCCATTTCGTCGGGAACCTGTCCGTTGAACTGCTCCACCACCGCCTTGGCCGCTCCCACCAGGGATTTGGATTTGTTGCGGAAAAAGCCGGTTGGCCGGATATCCGGCTCAAGTTGCTCGGGCTTCAACACGGACATCGCCTGCGGTGTGGGATACTTGCGAAACAGCTCTGGTGTCACTTTGTTGACCGTAGCGTCCGTGCATTGGGCGGAGAGGATGGTGGAAACAAGAAGTTCCCATGCGCTCTTATGATGCAGCGCGCAAGTGACGGCCGGATACCGCTGATCCAGGCGCTTGAGAATCTCGCGCACTCGCTCTGGAGCCAGCGGATCGTAGCCAGACTTCTTTTTGGGTGCGGGCTTGACGGTTCTTGTGGTGGCGCGGGCTTTCTTCGCCGGGCTTTTGCGCGTTCTGTGAGCAACAGGCATGATAGAACAAAATCTAAAGCAGCGGGCTTACAATCTCAATAGCAGAAGAACGAGGAGAACGATGGCATCCATCACGAATGCAGAAGTCGGCCCTGAAAGCCAGGAGTTGTACGGAGTTCCGCTGACGTTGGACGGCTCGGCCGTCCTGCACCAGATGTTCCGCTTTCGCTGGCCGGAATGGCGTAAGCTCAAGCCGGGGGAGCAAAAGGAAATCCTGGCGGAGGCTGCCGCGGGCCTGGAGAAGATGGAGCAGCACGTCTCCGGGCAGAGCGCGCTGTTTTCCATGATCGGGCACAAGGCAGACCTGATGCTGGTGCACTTCCGCAATTCGCTTGACCATCTCAAGCACGCGGAACTTGATCTGGCCCGTCTCCGGCTGAATGACTTCCTGGAGCAAACCACGTCGTATGTCTCGGTGGTGGAGCTGGGGCTTTATGAATCGTCCGTGAAGCTCTACCGTACGCTGCGCGAGAAGGGAATTGA
>DASVFK010000066.1:0-33717 GCA_036380095.1 Candidatus Angelobacter sp.
GGCTGCAGGAGCAGGAGTCATGCCGCGCATCCTGCTGGGCCGCCGCGTGGCATGCGCTGCGGCTGACGCCAAGGTTGCCGGAGGCATGTGGGCGGAATATCTGGTCACCGCCGCGCAGATGTGCATCCCGCTGCGCAAGAACGTGAACATGGAGCAGGCCGCCATGATGCTGGTGAATCCGCTCACGGCGTGGGCGCTGGTGGACGAAGCGCGCCGTGGCGGCCACAAAGCCATGGTGCAAACGGCGGCAGCCAGCGCGCTGGGGCGCATGATCGTCCGCCTCGCGCAGCGCTTCAGCATACCTTTGATTAATGTTGTGCGCCGCGAAGAACAGATGCAGCTTTTGCGCGGCATGGGCGCGGAACACGTCCTCAACAGCGGTTCGCCCGATTTTGACGCGGCGCTGCGTGACCTCTGCCGCAAGCTGGGCGCCACCATTGGTTTTGACGCCGTCGCCGGCGACAGCACACTGCGCGTGATGCAGGCCCAGCCCCCGCGCAGCCGCCTGCTGGTCTATGGCGGACTGTCACTCGCGCCCTGCCAGACTGATCCCGGCTCGCTCATCTTTGAGGAAAAACATCTGGAAGGTTTCTGGCTGAGCGCCTGGTTGCGTCGCAAGAACCTACTGGCACAGATGCGCCTTTCCGGCCAGGTGCAGGACTTGCTGGGAAGCGATTTGAAATCTGAGGTACACGCCCGTCTGCCGCTGACCCAGGCTGCTCAAGCGCTGGCCGGGTACGCAGCCAACATGACCGCCGGCAAGGTACTGCTATTGGCGGAAGCGGAGACGAAATGAATCTCAGTTCCAACACCATCCTCATTACCGGCGGCGCCTCAGGAATCGGTCTGGCGATGGCTGAGCGCTTTCTTGCCGCGGGAAGCAGGGTTATCCTTTGCGGCCGCCGCGAAGACAAGCTGCGTGAAGCTAAAGCCAAGCACCCGCAATTTGTTACGCGCGCATGCGATGTGGAGCAGCCGGTGCAGCGCACTGCGCTGTTCGAGTGGGTTGTGAGTGAGTTCCCGCAGCTCAACGTGCTGATAAACAACGCCGGCATTCAGCGCCGCGTTCAGCTCAGCGCCCAGGAAGATTGGGAACAGACGCGCCGCGAAATCGCCATCAATCTGGATGCGCCCATTCACCTCGCGCGGCTCTTCATCCCGCACTTGATGAAGCAGGAGACGCCGGCGATAGTCAATGTGACCTCCGGACTTTCCTTTGTGCCGCTGGCGAATGTTCCGGTGTACTGCGCTACCAAAGCTGCGCTGCACTCTTTTACTTTGTCCTTGCGCCATCAGCTTGCCGGCTCTCCCATCCAGGTGATCGAGATCATTCCACCCGCGGTGGATACGGACCTGGGCGGGCCAGGCTTGCATAAATTTGGCGTGCCGTTGGACGAGTTCGCAGATTCAGTGTTCCCGCGCCTGGCTGCGGGGGAACAGGAGGTCGCTTACGGCTTTGCCCAGCAATCGAGCCGGGCGTCGCGCCAGGAATTGGATGCAATCTTCGCTCGAATGAACCAGCCGCGATAAAGAACGGAGAGCCAAAAGACCGGGCTGTCTCCGCCTTCGTCTCTATCATCTATATAAGGAACGGGAGGCGTTTATGCGCACTTTGGTCCTGGCCTCAGTTCTTCTCTTGTCTATGCTTGCGGGTACACAAAGCCAAGCGCCGGCCCCAGGCATGTACACGTTGACCATTCAAGTGCAAGGTGTCGATCAGGACGGTGGCAACATAGGCGTGCTGGTCTTCAACAATGAAAACGGCTGGGCAGAAGACCGCACCGCGGCGCTAAAAGACATCGTGGTACCGGCGCATCCCGGCACGGTGACGGTGGTCGTACCGGGGTTGGCCGCCGGTACTTACGCCGTGTCCATTGCGCACGATGTGAACCAGAACCACAAGCTCGACAAGAACTTTATCGGTAAGCCCAAGGAGCAGTGGGGTCTATCCAATAATCCTCATGCCACGCTCAAAGCGCCGCCCTTCAAGAACTGCACCTTCCCTTTGACCGGAAACATGGAGATCTTCATCAAGATGCAGAAGTGATTCCGTGCTGGAGACGCGAACGCATGGGTCTTATTCGCCGGCCAGGCTCTTGACGAAAAGGTAATAGAACTCCACTCCTTCGTAAAAATCTTTCACGCCGATGCGTTCGTCCTTGCCGTGGGCGCGCTCGTCATCAATATCGGCAAAGACTCCGGGCACGCCGTAGGTGGGAATGCCGCCCAGGCGCAGGTATTTGCCGTCTGTGGCGCCGGTATCCATTACGGGGACCACGGGAAGATCGCCGTAGAGCTTCGCGCTCAGCGCTTCCAGCTTGCGCATGATCACCGGATTCACAGGTGAAGCGGGAGCAGCTCCCGTGTTGTTGATGATCTGTACGGAGATACGATCGTCAGCCAGCACCTTCTCCAGCGTGCTCTGGACGTGCTTTGCGTTGTCCGTGGGCAGCATGCGGCAATTCACGATGGCGCGGGCAGTCTGCGGCAGAGCATTGTTGGCGTGGCCACCTTCCAGGCGCGTGGCCACGCACGTGGTGCGCAGCATGCTGTTGAAGTATGGCGATTGTGAGAGGCGCTCGATGGCGGCCTTGTCACCCGGATCTTTGGCCACGGCGCGAAAGTCTGCAGCGGTTTTCGGCTCCTGCAGCTCCGCCGTTTGCACGAAGAAGCTGCGCGTGGTCTCATTCAATTCCACGGGAAAATCGAAATGTGCGAGCCGGTCCAAGCCGGCTGAAAGATGGTAAATAGCGTTGTCCTTCACCGGACGCGAGCTGTGGCCGCCGCTGCTTTTCACTTCCAGCACAAAGTCAATGTAGTTCTTCTCGCTGGTTTCCACGCCCAGCAGCAGGCGCTTTCCTCTTTGTAACTCGAAGTCGCCGGCATCCGTGTTGATGCAGAATTCGGCGTCAATCAAATCACGATGCTCCTTGAGCAACCACTGCACGCCGTTGGATTCACCGCCTTCTTCGTCAGCGGTGAGAGCAAGGACCAAGTCACGCGAAGGGACCCAGCCTTCCTGCTTGAGCCGGATGAAGGTTGTCACCAGCAGGGCGTCTCCCTGCTTGATGTCGCTGGTGCCTCGCCCGTAGAAATAGCCATCAAGCTCGTTGAACTTGAAGGGATCGAGGTTGGGAGACCAGTCCTGCTTGAGCGCTTCCACCACGTCCAGGTGACCGATGAAGAGGATCGGCTTGGCGCTGTTCGTGGCGCGTCCGCGCAAACGGACGACCACATTGTGCTTGTTGGGGCGCGGGCCGAGCACGTGAATGTCCTGTTCCGCAAACGCGGCCGCGCGCAGCCTGGCGGCCATGGCCTGTGCCGCCGGCGTCACGTTGCCGGCGGGCGTATCCGTGGTGTTGATCTCAATCAACTCCTTGAAAATATCGCGCGCCAGTTGCTGCGGTGGAGTGAGCGTGGAGCGCTGGGCAGCGCCGCCGCCGGCCAGCGTGAGCAGACAGGCGAGAAAGAAAAATGTCCGTGTCATTCGGGTCCCTGATGGTTTGTGATTTGTTCAGGAATCCGATTATACTCAAGCGCTATTTGATCTGGAGGCTGTTGAGCATCCTTTCGTAGGTTGGCTTGAGCTGGTTGAATTCGTGCTCCGGCGCCACGAACACCAGGTACATGATGCCGCCCATGCGGTTGGGAATGGTGACCAGCCAGTCGCGCTCCGGCGCCGGCTTGCCGTCCTTCTCCACCGGCGACACCCCGCTCAGATAGACCGAGCGTCCTTCTGTCCCTCCGGCTTCAATGGGTGTGATTTCACTCGTGGTCTTGGCGCTGGAATTGTCTTGCTGAATGCTCTGGATGAGCTGCTTGGTCGCCTGGTCGAGCGCGTTCGCGCTGCCCGGCGCTGAGCCGATCATTACGCCATAAGCAATCTCTCCTCCGCCCATGCCCTGTTGCGGCCCTATGATCATGCTGTCCTCGCCGCCGCTGGTCTGCCAGTTGTCCGGGTAGTTGATGGCGAAGTTCTTCTGCTGAAGCTGGGCAAAGTTCGCGCTTGGCTTTATCTGATTGAAGGAGACGTTGGCGAGCTTGCCGCCGCCACCGCCGCTCTGGGGAGTTTGTTCCGCATTGCTCGGCTCGCTTGCTGATGCGCCTTGCACACCCGCGGGCGCCGCGCCGTTGCGTTTGTTCTGTTCCGCCCACTGCCCTGACTTGGCGCCCTGCGCGATCTCCTGCGCGCTGTATGTTTTTATCCCGGCGGACTTTTCTTTGGCCGCGGCGAACGCGCTGCTGGAGCCGACATAGTTCTGTGGCGGCCAGGGCGCAATCTCCTTCTGAACAGCCGACTGCCGGTTGCCCGGGTTGGGGTGGTCACTCAGGAACTGCGGGCCACCGCTGCCATATTTCTTCTCCAGCGCGGTGAAGAAGTCCGCCATGGCCTTGGGGTTGTAGCCCGCGCGATACATGATGATCGCGCCCACCGCGTCTGCCTGGGCTTCGTCCTTGCGTGAATACTTCATCAGCACCGAGCCCGCGCCAATCTGGATGCCGGCGCGCGCCAGCGTTCCCACCCCGCTTTGCGGCAGGATGATGCCGGCCAGCGCCGCGCCCAGCGCAGTCCACTGCTGCTTGGGGATCGACTTGGCCGTGTGCTGCATGTAAATGTGCGACATCTCGTGCGCCAGCACTCCGGCCAACTGCGCTTCGTTTTCCGCCGCCTGGATGGTGCCCAGGTTCACAAAGATCGGTCCGCCGGGCAGGGCAAAGGCGTTGATGTCCTGGGCCGGCACAACGTGGAAGTGATAAGGCCATGAGCGGTCCGGCGGGATCACCTTCTCCAGCCTCCGTCCCAGTTGCTGGACGTACTGCGTCACCGGGCTTGAGTCCGGCAGCACGGGCATCTGCTTGTAGACTTCCGCCGTCACTTGCGCGCCCAGCTTCTCCTGCTGCTCTCTGTTCATGCCGGCCGTGCCGGGATCAGGCAGCTTCGGCTCCACGCTTTGCGCGGCCAACTCCAGCGGCATTGCCATCGCCAGCGCCAGCGCCGTGGCCAGGGTTCTTACGGCAAGATTGCGTCTTGAGAAAAGAGTGCGTTTGTGCATGTGCGGTCCTTCTACTCTGATTGTGACGAAGTAGCTACCACCAATGACGTGTGCAGGTTTGATGCACCCTTAAATTATAGAAGATGCTTCTGCCCATGCGCGATGCAGTAAGCCCGATGCAGTTAAGACGATAGAAGGGAGACGAGTGCGGTACCTGGCCAGCGCTAGAATGGAGCCAATGAAAACTTCCGCCAGCACGCAGGCCATTGAGACATTCCGCAAGGTTCCCATTTTTGCCGATCTCTCGCCAGCGGAGCTCAACTTTCTTGCCGAGCGGGCCGTCATGCGCGAATACCCGCCCGGCGCTCTCATCTTCACAGAAGGTGAGCCTTGCGCCGGATTGTTTGTGGTGGAGCATGGCCACGTGCGCATTTTCAAGAGTTCCCCCGGAGGCCGCGAGCAGGTGCTGGCCGTAGAAGGCCCAGGCAGCTCCGTGGCTGAGCTTCCGGTCTTCGACGGCGGCAACTATCCCGCATCCACCGCCGCCGTGGACCACGCCCGGCTCTACTTTGTCAGCAAGCAGGACTTTCATTCCCTCTGCCTCGTTCATCCCAAGGTCGCGCTCAAGGTGTTGAAGGTGGTGGGCGCGCGGCTGCGCCGGCTGGTCGCGATAATCGAAGAGCTTTCCTTCACCACTGTGCGCTCGCGCCTGATCTCCAGCTTGCTGCGCATGGCGAAAAGCGGCAAGAAAACCGCTGCCGGCGTGGAGATCCAGCTTCCTGCAAGCAACCAGGAGCTGGCTTCGCAGATTGGCACGGTCAGGGAACTCGTGTCCCGCAACCTCAGCCGCCTTCAGGCGGAACGCTTGATCCAAATGGAGGGGAAGACCGTTGTCATTCCGGATTTGCGGCGCCTTCAGGCGGAACTGGAGACGGCAGAATAGCGAATCCACAAACAGCAAGGGTGTGACAAAAGTCATACCCAGGGAATCCACCGGCGTTTATCTTGAAAAAAGATGGCCAAGGAGGCCGTTTTTTATGCCTGCAAACGCTACCCGGACCGTCCGCGAACTGGCTGTTGAGATTCCCAGCGCCACGCGGATCTTTGAGCAACTCGGCATCGACTACTGCTGCGGTGGCGGCAAGTCACTGGAGGAAGCCTGCGCCCAAGCCGGCATTTCCGTGGATCAAGTGCTGCGCACGCTGGAGCAAGGAAGCGCGCTGAGTGAAACCGCAAGCTGCGAGCTGCCCGATTTCCGTCAGGCTTCGCTCAAAGAACTTATCGACCACATCCTGGCGAAGCACCACGTCTACGTGCGGCAGGAATTGCCTCGCATCCAGCAACTCCTGGCCAAAGTCGTGACCGTGCACGGCGCCAGCCATCCTGAGTTGGCGGTGACGCAGCAACTGTTCGCCCAAGTGTCAGCGGAATTGACCTCGCACATGATGAAGGAAGAGATGGTGCTGTTCCCTTACATCGCTGAACTTGAATCGGCGACGAACTCCGGCAGGCGTGCGCCGCAACCGGCATTCGGCACCATCAAGAATCCGGTCCGCATGATGGAAATGGAACATGAAGAGGCAGGCAACGCCTTGCAGCAGATTGCTTCAGAGACAAGCCAGTACACCCCGCCGGAAGATGCCTGTTTCAGCTACAAAACGCTCTATTCCGCACTCAAGGAGTTTGAAGCCGACCTGCACCAGCACATCCATCTGGAAAACAACATCCTGTTCCCACGGGCGGTGGTGATGGAAGAAAGAGCAGCGTAGACTCTGGCCCAATGAACCGGCTGAGTTATCGTGCTCCCAGCAAAGGCGTATGCTAGTGGAGCAATGTCTGATCCTGCTGACTGGCCACAAATACGGCGGCCGATGCACGCGCCGACTCGTCCGCCGAGGGGTACAGCGCGGCGGCCGCGAAGGCTGCTCCTTATTCTCATGGCCCTTGCCATTATCAGCCTTAGTGGCCGGACCTGGCTCTCGTACTACGTTGACGTGCTTTGGTTCGAATCTCTCGGCTACGTGCACGTGTTCTGGAAGACGCTCAGCCTTCAGTCCGCCGTTTTCATCACGTTTGCCGCTGCCACATTTCTCATATTGTATGGAGCTTTCCTGGTTCTCAAGAGAACGCACTTGCCTTCCTTGCCGAGCTGGCACACGATTTTCATTGGCGGACAACCGTTTAAGTTGCCGGTAGGGTCCCTGCTGCGCTTCTTTGGAGTCGCTGGTTCGGTCGTCATCGCCATTGTGACCGGCGCCGTCATGATGGCGGAGTGGCCGGCGCTCGCGCTCTATTGGTATGCGCCACGGGCAAGCGCAGGGGTGGTTGATCCGATCCTCGGCAAGCAGCCGGCCTTTTATCTCTTTACCCTTCCCGCCTGGCAACTCATCTCGGGTTGGTTGTTGCTGCTGGCGGTAGTCACTGGCGCAAGCACGCTTTTCTTCTTCCTTATCAAGAGAGCTCAGCGGGCGTTTGAAGGTCCCTTCGGAGGCCATGACCCAATGTCTTGGAGAGGCCTCTCCCTCAGCTTTGCCTTTCTCCTGCTGGTAATCGCGCTCCGCGTCTACCTCGGGCGGTTCGAGTTGTTATTTGACGACCACACGATCTTCGGCGGCGTCACCTACACTGACGCCCACGTCATGCTCCCTGGTCTGCTGTTTATCTGCGCGGCCCTGGTCGCGGGTGCGGGGATCGCGGTGGCAAATGCGCTGTGGCTGCAACGAGGCCGATGGCTGGTGGCAGCCGTTTTTCCCGCCCTGCTTTGTTATCTCGCGGTGCAGGCGACCGGCGGGTACGTGAGGAGCTTTATCGTCAAACCCAATGAACTGGTCCGTGAGCAGCCCTACATCACCAACAACATCACGGCTACGCGGCGCGCTTACGCATTGGATAAGGTAATGCAGCGCGAGTTTCCCGCGGAAACCAGCGTGACCGCGGCGGACCCGGCCAACAATCAGGCTACACTTCAAAACATCCGGCTTTGGGACTGGCGTGCCCTGCAGGACACCCTGCGCCAGATTCAGGAAATCCGCACCTACTACGACTTTCCCGACGTCGACATCGACCGTTATGAAATCAACGGCCACCTGCGCCAGGTAATGTTGGCCACCCGCGAGCTGAATATCGACAAGCTCCCTGAGGGTAGCCGCAACTGGATCAACGAGAAGCTGATTTACACCCATGGCTACGGCATCACCATGAATTCAGTCAATGGGTTCACTCCAGAGGGCCTGCCGAATCTCTATCTCGGCAATATGCCGGTGCAGAGTTCGGTGCCCGGCATCGACGTGACCCGTCCGGAAATTTATTTCGGGGAGCTGACCAACACCGATGTGTATGTCAAAACGCGGCAGAAGGAATTCAACTACCCGCAAGGCCAGACCAATAGTTTCACCTCGTACCAGGCGGACACCGGCATCGTGCTCAGCGGGTTTCTGCGCCGTATCCTTATTGCCATCGATCGCGGCGATCTCAGCAAGTTGCCGTTCAGCGACGATGTAAATCAAGAGAGCCGGCTCCTGATGCGGCGCAACGTGCGCACTCGCGTATCGGCCTTGGCTCCGTTTCTTACCTATGACCAGGATCCATACATCGTGATCGGCGACGATGGGCGCTTGTACTGGATCATGGACGCGTTCACCACCGCAAACACATATCCCTACTCGAGTCATTACCGCCTGGAGGGCACTGCCCTCAATTACATTCGCAACAGCGTCAAGGTGGTGATCGATGCCTACGAGGGAACGACGAAGTTCTACGTCTTTGATACCGAGGACCCGGTCCTCGCCGCCTATCGCGGGATCTTTCCCAGCCTTTTCCAGGATGCGGCGGCAATGCCACCGGGACTGCGTAAGCATGTGCGCTACCCGGAGCTGTTGCTTAGCATGCAGGCGGAAGTATACGGGCTGTATCACATGACGGACCCGCAGATGTTTTACAACCGCGAGGACCTTTGGAACGTGGCGAGCGAAGTTGTCTTGAACGAGCGCGGCCAGCAAGCGGCGCAGATGATGGAGCCAAACTTCGTTCTCATGAAGCTGCCGGACGAAACCGGCCTGGAGTTTGTGGGGATTCTGCCGTTTACTCCGGCCAACCGCAACAACCTGATTGGCTGGTTTGCCGGACGGAGTGACGGAGATCACTACGGCACGGCGGTGGTTTACAACTTTCCCAAGACCCGGCTGGTCGATGGGCCGCTCCAGATCGAGGCGCGCATCGACCAGAACGCGCAGCTTTCCGGTCAATTAACTTTGTGGAACCAGCAGGGGTCGCACGTACGCCGCGGGGCCCTGCTGGTGATTCCATGCGGACGCGCGCTTTTGTACGCAGAGCCGATCTATCTGCAGGCCGAGCGAAGCCCGATGCCTGAGTTGCGCCTGGTTGTGCTGGCGCTGCAGGATCGCCTGGTGTACGGGCCCACCTTTGAATCAGCCATGGCTGCGCTCTTTGGGGGCGCCGCCCCGAGCCTCACTGCCGCTTTCCCGGAGACGGCGCAAGGTCCGGCCGCTGCTGCCGCGCCGGGCCAGTCCAGCGCGGCACTCGAGGCATTGATCGCGGAAGCCGCCAAAGACCTCGCCGATTACCAGCGTTTGACGGCCGAAGGCAAGCTCGGTGAGGCCGGACAGAAGCTCGAGAAATTAAAGCGGACGCTCGACGCTCTGAATTCTCATCGAAAATGATTCTCGCGGCTTGATCCGCAGGAGGGCTTTCTGCCTTGACCTTTATCTTGCCGGCGCCGTCTCTCTCGCCACCCACGGCGCAATCTCTTCCACCAGTTCGTCACTCCAGCGCGCGCCCTCGGCCAGACGCTGGCGCAGGCGCACGAAGTCGACTTCGCGGTGGTCGCGATCGCCATAGTGGAAGGCGCGGAAGCCGGCATTGGCCTCCGTCATCATGTTCAGGGCCAGCCAGGCGCGGTTCGATTCACGGTTGCGGTCCCAGTGCTCCAGCTTGTGCTTGCGCAGGCTTTCAATGGTCTTGGTCAGGCAATCGGGCATGGTGTAAAGGAACTTGGTGCACATGGCGTCCACGGCTTCATCGAGCAGTTGCAGGTCAACCATACCTTCCGCCATCAGTTTTTTGCCGGAATCTTTCTCCGCTCCGGTCTTCCACTCGCCCAGAACCACACGGCCAT
Organism: Candidatus Angelobacter sp.; assembly: GCA_036380095.1. Classification (GTDB taxonomy): domain Bacteria; phylum Acidobacteriota; class Terriglobia; order Terriglobales; family Acidobacteriaceae; genus Angelobacter. The sequence goes on from DASVFK010000066.1 coordinate 10,129, forward strand.
ATTCGTCCAGCAGGCGTCCGGTCACCACGAGAGGATTGGGGACCCAGTGATGGTCGAGCCTGAGGGCGGGAACAATCTGAGTGAGGCCCCCGAGATAATAGAAGCGATGCGCGCTCCAGGGTTCGCAGAGAGAGCCGCTGATCATGGCGTTTTCCATGCCGACAAAGAGCGGCAGGAAGTCCGTGCTGCCGCCATCAGGCGCGGAGCCGTGCTTTGGGCCCGCCTGGCTGAAAATGGCCAGGTCGCTGGCGATGGAGAAATCGCACGCCATGCCAATTTCCTGTCCTCCGCCCACGCGCATCCCGTTTACGCGGCTGATCACCGGCTTGTCGCATTGCAAGATGCCCGTGACCATGTCATTGAATATCCGCATGTACTGGCGATATTCGGCGGGCGCGCCGGCATAGACTTCCGCATACTCGCGCGTGTTGCCGCCGCTGCAGAAGGAACGCGTCCCCGCGCCGGTGAGCACCACGGCTACGGCAGCGCGATCGTTCGAGGCCTCACGCAGCGCCAGGATGATCTCTTTGGCCATGGATGTGGTGTAGCTGTTCAGCTCCTGCGGATTGTTGAGCGTGATCCAAACGTTGTGCAGACCAGCAACGGGCGAGCCGCTGCGGTCATGCACCGGCCGGCGCTCTACCAGGATCTCGCGCGGCTCAAACTGTTCCACCAGGTTATGGTCTTTCATGGCTCCTCCCTATTTCCCATTCGGCACCAGCACCACGCGGCGGCGGAAAGCGTGGCGATGCAGGCCCTCCAGCACGGCCGGCGCCTCTGCCAATTCGTGCCGCTCGATAAACGGTTCCACCTGCACCTTGCCGCTCAGCACCATGTCCAGCGCAGCCGGATACTGTTCGGAAGGGCAGCCCCAGTTGCCTGCGGCGACTGCGTCAAAAGCCATCAGGTTGGAAAGCCGGACTTCGATCTTCTTTGGCGTGTAGCCGACCACGGCGAGATACGCGCCAAAGTCGAGCAGGCTGAACGCCGTCGTCTGGCCATTGGCGCTGCCGCTCATCTCAAAGATCTTCAGGGTCGATCCCGGCCGCGCGAACTCACCCGCGAAGTTGCGCACGGCGGTCTTGATTTCTTTTTCGTTCATGCGATCAGCGTTGATGATCTGCGTAGCTCCAAATTGCTGCACCAGCTCCAGACGGTCCGCGTCGATATCGATGGCCACCACCTTCGCGCCTAGCGCCGCCGCGATCTGCACGCCAAAGCCGCCGATGCCGCCCGCGCCGACGACAACGGCTGCATCACCCGCCTGCAATCCCGAGCGGCGAATGGCTTCCCAGGGAGTTGTGACCGCATCGGCCACCACCGAGAGCGCCTCCAGAGACAGGCCATCGGGCAGACGGTCCGGCACGGCGCACAGGCCGCGTGCGGGCACGCGAATGTGACTGGCGAATCCGCCGTGGCCGTCATTGCCGGGCATGAACTGCTTGCGGCAAATGGTTGGCCGGCCCGCCAGGCACGCTGGACATTTTCCGCACGCGATGACCGCAGGGACAATCACGGCTCTGCCCGTCCATTGCTGGGCGTTCTCACCGGTGGCAACAACGTGGCCGGTGACTTCGTGTCCCAGCACCAGCGGCAGGGCGTGGCGCGTGGGCACGCCGTCATAGGCGAATCCCACGTCGGTGTGGCATACGCCGCACGCCGCCACTTTCACGATCACTTCATCCGGTCCCGGATCCAGCAGCGGCAGCTCCACCAGGTCCAGCGGCTTGCCTACCGCGGCGAGTTGGTATCCGTATGCTCCCTCCACCACCATGTGCATCCTCAGTTTCTTGCCGCCAGTCTGCGCAGTCCCAGCAACGCCGCGCCCAGCGCGCACACGTAATCGCAATCCTGCGGCACGTTCACCTTTACGTTGAGCCTTTGTTTCAGCGCTTCCACCATCCCCTGCTGATAGGCCACTCCGCCGATGAACGTGAGGTGATCGTTCAGTCCCACGCGCTTCAGCAGCGCGCCGGAGCGGTCGGCCAGCGAATCGTGGATACCGCGCAGGATGTCTTCCACACTCACGCCACAGCTCACGTGGTTGATGATTTCGCTCTCCGCCAGCACCGCGCACACGCTGCTGATGGGCTGCGGATGGCCCGCCTTCATGGACAAGCCGCCCACTTGCTCCAGCGGCACCTCCAGGTATTTCGCCGCGCGCGCGATGAACATTCCCGAGCCGGCGGCGCACTTGTCGTTGCTCTTGAAAGTGTGGACCTTGCCGTTTTGCGTGACGGAAATCGCCCGCGTGGTCTGGCTGCCGATATCGAGTACCGCCCCCGGTTCGGGGAAGAGAAAGAAAGCGCCGCGCGCCGCCGTGGTGATCTCCGTGATGGCGATGTCGCGGAAACTCAGACCGTAGCGTCCAAAGCCCGTCGCGGCGATGTAAGCCAGATCAGACCGCGCATTGCCTGCCAGCGCCTGCTCCAGCGCCGCTTCCGCCGCCTGGTCCACCTTGATGCCGCTGCGCGCGCGTCCTTTCCCCACGATGCGCAGTTCGCTGCCCGGAGCGTCCTGGGCCACCACCAGCGCCTTGGTGAATCCTGAGCCGCAATCAATCCCCGCTACGAACGGCATGTTCCCTCCATACGCTTGCTTCAAAACCTTCACCCATCTTTTCCAGGGCGAACAACGCCGCGCCCACGGCGCCCATGAAGTGCGCGTCCTCGCTTACCTTCATCTTGCGCTCCAGCACCGTCTCCAGCGCATGCACCATACCGCTATTGCGCGCCACGCCGCCGGTCATGGTGATCTCCGGCTCGATGGTGAGCCGCCGCGCCAGCGATAGAGTTCGTTTGGCAATGGCCAGATGCACGCCGCCCATGATGTCTTCCGGGTGCTTGCCTTGAGAGAGATAAGACAGAATGTCTGACTCCACAAACACGGTGCATACGGTGGCGATCTTCACCGGTCGCGTCGCCTGCAGCGAGAGCGGGCCGATCTCATCCAGGCTGATGCCCATGACTTCCGCGGCATTGGCCAAAAAGCGGCCGGTGCCGGCAGCGCACTTGTCATTCATCACAAAATCCAAGACCTCGCCGCTTGCGCCCACGCTGATGGCCTTGGCGTCCTGCCCGCCCATGTCGATCACCGTGCGCGTGCCCGGGCAGAGAAAGTGCGCGCCGCGAGCGTGGCAACTGATCTCCGTCATTTGCGCATTGCCGAAGGAGATCTTGTAGCGGCCGTAGCCGGTGCCCACCACGAACCCGACTTCACTCTGGGGAATCCCGGCGATCTGGCAGCACTTGTCGAAGGCGTTTTCTGCCGCCTTGCGCACGTTGGCGCCGGTATCCACCAGCGCGCGCGCCAGGATCGTGCGCTCACCGTTGTCGCCCAGCAGCACGGCCTTGGTCTGGGTTGAGCCTACGTCCACCCCCGCTGCAATCCTCATATCCACCTCATGCGCTGACCAGACGCGCGCCGGGCTGCCGGGCATGCGCGGGCTTCAGCGACTCGAAAAATGCGTCAATACGGTTCTTGGTTTGTGCTTCAGCAAAGTAGCGCGGATCTTCCAGGTCGGACTCTATATACAAGGTGGGGACGCCCAGTTGCCGGGTAAAGAAGTCGCGCATATCGCCCTGCCCGCAGGAAAACAATCGGCAGCTTTTGACAAAGTGAATGATCACTCCGTCCGCGCCCCATTCCTGCACATAGCGCTTTATCTGGTCATAGCGCTGCAGGTAATTGCGATTGGTCACGTTGTGCGCCAACATGTGCATGGCCACGGACTCAAAGGGCCGCGCCGGATCGTGGCGGAAACCGAACTCCCATAGTCCGCCCACGGTGGAGTAGGTGGAAGCCACCGCGCAGGCTTTCCACTTCGCGAACATGTCGCGAAACGTCCGGAAATACGGGTACGGCGGCGGCCCCTCCACCACGACCCGGAATGTTTCCTGGTCATAGATTCCCTGGCCCGCGTCCAGCTTGCTTTTGAGCTCGGCATACGCGGTGCGGAAGAACTCCACCCCTTCTTTTTTTGCCCGATAAACATAAAGCGGGCCCATCAGCGTGATGGCGTCAAAGTAGGCGTCAAACGGCGCCGGCCGGTGCTGCGAGAGGTGCTTGATGGCGGACCAAAGCTCTTCCACCTCGCGCGAATACTCCACCGCCTGGCGGAAGCGATCGAAATCGAACTTGCGTCCGGTCAGCTTCTCCATGAGCTGCACCACTTCTTTGAGCTGGCGCACCACGTACTCAACGTCAGCCGCCGAAGGCTCATCCGTGCGCAGGAAGGGAACGTCCAGCACGTAGAGGGGCGCGCCGGTGAACGCCGCCACGTGCTCAAACCATTTCACGTAGGTGTTGCAGCCGACAAAGTTGCACAGCACCAGCGTGGGTTTGGGCATGCGGCCGCCCGTGGGCGTGATGCCTTTCAACATGCAGCCGATATCGGCCTTCACATAGGCACAGTTGTCGGCAGCATAGCCGATGTCTTCCGCTGCCAGAATGGGATCGAGCGACTGATGGCGGATTGCGAGCTGCAGCGCGTTGACTTCGGGATAGATCGGCACGGCGCCGAAACCTTCCAGCAACTCCACGCAGTTGCCGGAGATCATCATGGAGACCGAGGGCGGATCGCCGCCGTCGGCCGCGCGGTCCAGATGTCCGTACCAGTCCATCATCATGTCTTTCTGCTGCTGGTGGATGTTGCCGCGATATTCACTTACGGGCGCGTTGGCCATGATGACTCCTCTTAGTCGAACACCAGCGATTCCACGAACGTTTCCACTTCCGTGCGCAGGCGATCGAACGTGAACAGTTTCTCTTCGAATTCCAGCAGCAAATGGGGAAGACCCATCTCTTCCACCTTCTTCTTGAACAGCACGTAATCGAAATAGGCCGGCTCGCAGAACTTGGCGATCAGGAAGATCACAGCGTCCGCGTGGGTGCGCCGCACCTTGTCCGCGAGGCCCTGTTCGCGAGGGTGGCTTGTATCGTGCCGCACCGATGAGTACACGGAGTGATGAACGTAGCTTTCGGCCAGGGCTCGCACCGGATCGCCCATCACGGGAACGTTGCGCGTGAACCAGCGCTGGGCCAGAGTAAAGTCGTCATCCACAATGTCGCAGCCGGCGTTTTCCAGCAGGCGGATCACCTCCAGCGGCGGCTGCTCGCAGAAGGAGCCTTCCACCACCACGCGAATGGAGTCGCGCTTCTTGCCCTCGCGCGCGGAGACTGACTCCAGCGCCTGGCGGAGACAGTCGATGTGCTCTTCCACGGGCATGAAGTTGCCGGCGCGCACCAGCACGTAAGACTCCCAGGCGCGCAGCAGATGCGGACTGTTGGCGCGCAGCTCGTACATCAGGCGCACCAGGCGGCGCTGCTCGTTATAAAGGGCGATGCTGCGATGCAGGTCGTCGTCGCGGACCAGGACTCCGCCCAGTTTTTCCAACTCCGTGATCATGCGGCGGTACTCTTCGCTCAGGAAGTCGATGCTGGCGTCCGAAGTGCTGTGCGGCAGGTGAACGAAGTCGACGTACATCTTGGGGAAGTTGCGCTTGATCACGAAGCAAAGGTTGCGCGCCGAATCGCAGATGGAAGAAAAAAGAAAGGCGTCCAGCGGCTCCAGGTGGCCGGTCATGGCCATCTCCATGGTGGTTTTCACGATCGAGCAGATGAACGAGCCGAAGCGCGAATCGGCGTGCTGTATGTCCAGGCGGTCGCCCGCGCCGCTCATCAGCACCGGCAACATGCCCGCTGCGTGGACGATTTCTACCGGAGCGTAAACGGGGAAGAAGGCGATGGCCTTGCCGCCTGGGTGCTTTTCTTTCCAGCTGCGGACCGTTCCTAACGACAGGTCCTGCAGGACATCATTCAATCTATCGAACGTTCGTTCGGAATCGGTCATGAAGCCATTAGAAATCGGCGTGGGCACGCGCGCTGTGACGGTAATCACAGGGGTTTGTGAGCTCTGTGGCCCTACCGTCCAGAGGCCCGGCCCGAGATCCCAGCTGCAAAAGAAATTTGTTCGGGCCCCTTGACAGCGAAGTGTATAGAGTATATATACACAATACAGACAATGTTCCTCACGATCGATACCAACGATGCGCGCTCGATTTACCAGCAGGTGGCCGATGGGATCAAGGGACTGATCGCGCGCGGCGAACTCAAGGAAGGGACCGCGCTGCCGCCGGTCCGGCAGTTGGCCAACGATCTGGGAGTCAACCTCAATACCATTGCAATCGCATATCGCGAGCTGCAAAAAGAGGGGCTGCTCGCGGTCAAGCACGGTTCTGGGGCGGTGGTTGCGTCGCTCACGTCTACAGAGCGCAGCCAGGACGAACTGTTGCGGCCGCTGCGAACGGCACTCACGGAATTGGTGCTGGCCGGCCTGAAGCCGGGCAAGATCATCGAGATTGTGGTTCAGGAGCTGCGTACGGTAACGAAAGGAAGCAAGTGATGTCACAGGATCAGATTCTGATAACCCTGTTTCTTCTGAACGCAGGGGCCCGCATTCGCGGATGTTTCCGCCGCTGGCAGCAGCCCGTACTCCGCGGCCCGGAATGGTTCTTCAACGTGCCTGTGCAAAGCGATTTTTACAACGGCGAGGGCAGGAGAATCCTTCAACACTACCGGATGCGGATGTTTGCTCCTATCGCGATCGAAGCCCTTCTTACCGCTGCGATTTTCATCTCTGGCCACCTTATTTACCTGTACTGGTTGGTCATGGCGGCGGCGATTGCGGTTCACGTCAATCACTTGTTCTCGGTGGACTTGGCGGAGCGGCAAGCGCGCAAATTTGCAGTTCCTGAAGCCGAGCAGCCGGTTTCAGCCGTGATGTTGTCGCTCACGCCCCGTCGCCTGCGCGACTACTCCAATCGCAATGTGGAACGGTTCATCATCTTTGCCACCGTTGCCGCGACCGCCTGGCTGGTCCGCTATTATCTGCGCTCGCCGGCGCCGCACGACATTCGCACGGTGTTCGGAGTTCCAGCGCTGCTGATCTATTACCAGCTAGGATTCTTGCTGGTAAAGTACGGCATTGTCACCCGGCGCACGCCGATCCCCCGGGACCAGGCGGAAGAGCACCTGCAGACCCGCGAGGAAGCGCGTAAACTCCATCTCAAAAGCCTCGACTGGCTCCGGGTGTTCTCTACCGTGACCCTTATGTTCTATCCGTTCATCCTCAGCGCTCCTCAAGAGAAGAGGAGCTTCTTCGTCAGCATTCTTTGGATAACAACGCTTGCAGTCAGCGTTGTGCAGGCTGTTTGGCAGGAAGTGCGCAGGAGGGCCGTTCTAAAGACCAGCCTTCGCGCGCGTCCCATGAGGATGCCTGACTTTCTGCACACGGAGAATTCAAGCCGGCTGGTGTGTTATCAGCCGGGAACGCCCATGCTGCTCATTCGAGGAGCACGCGGCTATTCACTCAACCTGGCAAACAAACTCGCGCAGATTGGCGCCGCTTACGTGGCCGGACTGATTGCGCTGCTCGTCTTGCTGCAAATGGGCCACTAGCAGAAAAAGATTTAACCAGGACAAAACGACGAAGGAGAAACTCGATGAAAACGAGACGGGAGATGTGTGTCTTTATTCTGTGGCTCATGCTGGCTCCTCTGGTGGCCTGGCTGGGAAGCACCACCGTTCATGCGGCGCGCTCGGCGCAAGCCCCGGACCGCGGCAACATCACCGGCGAATGGCAGGGCGCGATTGCCAAGCTGCATCTGAGTCTGAAAATCGATCAGGCCGCCGATGGTACTCTTGCTGGAAAACTGATCAGTGTTGACCAGGGCAATGTGACTATTGCCATTGACGTGGTGTCAGTTGATCCGAGCGGCGCAGTGCGTCTGGAACTGAAGAGCATCGGCGCCGTGTATGAAGGCAAGCTTAGCGACGCCGGCGCCGAGATCGCGGGCACATGGCAGCAGGGAGGAAACTCTTTGTCGCTGGCGTTCCGCCGTCCCGGCGCAGCCGCGCCTACATTTACTCTCAAGCCCAGGACCATGGGCCGCGTTCCCTTGGAGCCGTGCCGTAGCGCTGACGGCAACACCGAGGGCGTATGTGGCAAATATGAGGTTTATGAAAACCGGCAATCACAAAGTGGACGCAAAATCGCGCTCAACATTATGGTGCTGCCGGCGCTAGCCGAAAAACCCGCTGCTGATCCTTTCTTCCCGCTGGCCGGCGGTCCCGGGCAGAGCGCGGTGGAGGCCTTTCCGCTGGCCGGCTACACCGCCAAGGTCAGGAAGCAGCGTGACGTAGTGTTGGTGGACCAGCGGGGCACAGGCAACTCGAATCTATTGCCTTGCGAACTGCGCGGTCCCAACGATGCTCAGGCAATCCTAGGCTTGTACCTCCCGGAAGAGAAATTGCGCACTTGCCGGGCGGAGCTGGAAAAGCAAGCCGACCTGACCCAGTACACGACCTCGATTTCTGCGGACGATCTGGACGAAGTTCGGCAGGCGCTGGGCTATGACAAGATCAACGTCTTCGGCGGATCCTATGGCACTCGCGCAGCACTGGTTTATCTCCGACAGCACGGAGATCACGTGCGCACGCTGACTCTGGAAGGAGTGGCTCCGCCGCAGTACAGGATTCCTCTGGCATTCTCCCGAACCATTCAGGGATCGGTTGATCAGTTGATTGCCCGCTGCGCCGCCGATGAAGCGTGCCATAAGGACTTTCCCGACTTGAAGAAAGAATTTCAAGCCATTCTGGACCGCCTGGACAAGTCTCCGGCACAGTTTGAAGTGAAGACCCCCGGAGGCAACATGCAGCAGGTCACACTGACGCGCTCTCAGTTTGTGGCCGGGCTGCGACCGCTGCTGTACGTTCCCGGACTGGCCAGCCATTTTCCCTACATGGTCCATCGCGCTTATCAGGGTGACTGGACCCACTACGGAACGCCCGCCGTGGCGATTAGGGCTGCAATCGAAAAGGAGATCGCCCGAGGCATGGCAACTTCCGTGATCTGTGCGGAAGACATTCCCGGACTCTCGGAAGCTACGATCCGGCGGCAGACCAAGGGCACTTACCTCGGCGATTTTCAGGTGCGCGCCTATCAAAAAGTCTGCCGGGAATGGCCGCAGGGCAAGATCCCCAGCGACTTCCATGCCGCCATACACTCTAAGGTTCCCACGCTGCTGATTTCCGGTGCGCTCGATCCAGCCACTCCGCCGGAGGCTTCTGCTCAGGCCGCCCGTGACCTGAGCAACAGCCGTGTGGTTGTGGTGAAAGAAGGAACACACGGTACCGGATCGCCATGCATTGACGGGCTGATATCACAGTTCGTGGCCCAGGGGTCTCCTTCAGCTCTGGACGCCAGTTGCGTTGACCAGATCCACCTGCCGCCGTTCCTGACGCAATCGCAGATCGATCAGCGCAAGGGCAACAACACTGCCAGGTAGGCCAGCTCAATGAAGGGAGACATTGAATTGATGAAACCAATTGTGATCGACATAAGCCCAAGGATCAATCAATGCCAAAAGCCGCAAGGCTGGCTGGGCCGGGTTGTCTTGCGGCTTATGAATGCGCGGCATTCCAAGGTAACGGATTGGGGCCTGTCCCAAGTTTCCGTAGACCAGCGCGACATCATCCTCGACGTGGGTTGTGGTGGCGGGAGAACAGTGAGTAAGTTGGCGGCTCTTGCCACGCAGGGAAAGGTTTATGGCGTCGATTACTCCAAGGAGAGTGTTGCCGCGTCCAACAGAACGAACCGACAATGGATCAATACCGGCCGCGTCGAGATCCAGGAAGCGTCCGTGTCTCAGGTGCCTTTTTCGGAAGGCATGTTTGACCTGGTCACCGCAGTTGAAACACATTTCTGGTGGCCTAACTTGCCGGCTGACATGCAGGAAATTTTGCGAGTGTTGAAACCCGGCGGTACGCTCGTCATTATCGCGGAAGTCTATAAAGGAGCGAACACTGCGACTGCAAAGCTTGTCGAAAAACATCTCCCATTGTCGGGCATGAAACTCCTGAGTGCTGAAGAGCACCGCGAGCTCTTCGCCAATGCCGGCTATTCGCAGATCCAGATCATTGAGCAGCCCGGCAAGGGATGGATTTGCGGCATCGGCAGGAAGCCCTCTCGGCCGATGGGCCCCACCTAGAGAACCCAGTCTGTTTCCGCAAGTAGCCGGGACTGCCGGCGTGGGCAATTGGGCAGACATTCCGCTTCCGGAGCAGCCGATGGCCGGTGACCGCCATCACCGCCACGCTTGCCCGCATCACACGAAAATAGCCGAACGGAGGGGTGTAAACACTTATGAAAACGACTCTATCGGTTATCAAGGCTGACATCGGTTCGATTGGCGGTCACATTGCCCCGTCGCGCAGGCTGGTGCAGCGTGTAGCGGAGATCGTGGAATCTTCCGGCAAGCAGCTCATTACCCACCACTACATCAGCCACACGGGTGACGATGTGGCCATCCTGATGACGCACACGCGTGGCGTCAACGATGCCAAGGTCCACAAGCTTGCCTGGGACGCCTTTGTTGCCGGGACCGCTGTCGCCAAGGAAGAAGGTCTCTATGGCGCCGGCCAGGACCTGCTCAAGGACTCTTTTTCCGGCAACGTGCACGGCCTGGGGCCGGCGGTGGCGGAGATGGAAATTGAAGAACGCCCCAACGAACCGTTCCTCTTCTTTGCCGCGGACAAGACCGACCCCGGCGCTTACAATTTGCCGCTCTTCCTGACCTTTGCCGACGTGATGACCACTCCCGGCCTGATCCTCTCTCCGAACTTGAGCAAAGGATTTCGCTGGGTGGTGATGGACGTGAGCCATGCTGACGCCGATCGCGTCATCGAACTGAACACGCCGGAGGAAACCTACGATCTGGCGGCGCTGCTGCGCGATAACCAGCGCTTTGTGGTGGAGTCCATCTGGTCACGCGCCACGGGGCAGCAGTGCGCGGCCGTGGCCACTTCGCGCCTGCATAACATTGCCGGCAAGTACACAGGCAAGGATGATCCGGTGATGCTGGTGCGCAGCCAGATGAACTTCCCGGCCACAGGCGAGATCCTGGCGCCCTATGCCATCAGCCATTATGTTGGCGGTGGAATGCGCGGCTCGCACCAGATGCCGCTGATGCCGGTTGCGATCAACACGCCGACCTCGTACTTTGACGGGCCACCGATGGTTTCCTGCGCGGCGTTTTGTGTTCACAACGCCAAGCTCACCGAGCCTGCCGACACCTTTGCTCATCCTTTCTGGGACGAGGTAAGGGCCAACGCGAGCCGCAAGGCGATTGAAATGCGTCGGCAAGGCTTTAGCGGCGCTGCCATGCTTCCCATGGCCGAGTTGGAATACACCGGCGTGATGGAGAAACTGGCCGCGCTTGAAAAGCGCTTTGTCGTGCGCACCGCGGAGGAAGTGGTCGCGGCGTAACAAGTCGCGCCTTAGACAAAGAGCTCGCGAAGGAGCGCAGCGCTAGAATCCTGGCGGCCGCTCGCCGGCAACGCCGAAGCTGCGCTCCAAAGCCAGACCTGCGCGTCCCACCGTCCCTTCGTCGAAAAGTCTTCCGATGAGGGTGACGCCGTGGGGCACGCGGCGCGGCGGCGAGAACTTGGGCAGAGGATTGGCTGGGTCAGGCGCCCAGTCACTGCGCGCCTCGGACACTTCAACAAAGCCCGCGCGCAAGGTGAGCGATGGATGCCCGGTGAAGTTGGTGATCGTCAGCATCTCATCGCGCAGGGAAGGCACCAGCAGCAGGTCCACTTCCTTGAATACGCGCGCCATCTCGATCGCAACTTTGCGGCGTAGCCGGTCGCACTGCACAAAGTCCACCGCGGAAAGAAAGCGCGATTGGCGGAAGAGGTTCGGCCAGGCGTCGGGCACCTGGACTTTGAGCTGGTCCACTTGATGGCCCAGCGTGATCTCCTCGAAGGCCGCTGCGGCTTCGGCAAACAGAATCACATCGAGCGAATCATAGGGCCAGTCAGGAATGGAAACCTCCACTGGGACCATGCCCACTTTTTTCACTGTCTCCAGGGCGGCGCGGTCGACATCGGTGGCGGGATTTTCTTTCATCCAAGCGGGGAAGTAGCCCACGCGGAGACCGTTCACCGGGATGCTTGCGTCGTAGTTGAGTTTGCTGGGCACGCTGGAGAGATCTCCCGGATCAGTGCCGGAGATGGCGTGCAGCACCAGCAGGGCATCTTCCACGTTGCGCGTCATGGGACCAAGTTTGTCGAGCGACCAGCACAAGGTCATGGCGCCGGTGCGGGGAACGCGGCCGTACGTCGGACGCAGCCCGGTGATGCCGCAACGCATGCTCGGGCCCACGATGCTGCCGCCGGTCTCGCTGCCGATGGAAAAGCCCACCAGTCCTGTGGCGGTGGCCGCGCCCGGACCTGCGCTCGAGCCTGACGAACCTTCCTCTACGAGCCACGGGTTCACGGTTTGTCCGCCGAACCATATGTCGTTCAGCGCCAGGGCGCCCAGGCTGAGCTTGGCGACAAGCACAGCCCCGGCATCGTTGAGGCGCTTCACCACTGCAGCATCTTCCTTGGGCACGCGATCTTTGAACGGCTCGGCGCCGTAGGTTGTGGGAATGCCTGCGGTATCCAACAGGTCTTTCCCACCCCAGGGAATTCCGTGCAGCGGGCCGCGATATTTGCCGGCGGCAAGCTCCTTGTCCGCTTTCTTGGCCTGGGCCTCTGCATGCTCCCGCGTAAGAGTGATCACGCAGCGCAGCTTGGGGTTGAAGCGTTCCAGCCGCTCCAGGTAGATCTGCGTAAGACGACTGGAAGTAATCTGACGCTTCTCCATCCAGCGCGCCAGCTTGGTCAGCGGGGCAAAGGCAATGTCTTCGTCGCTTTTGGGGAGCGGCCCTGGATCGCTTCTGCTCCAGAGGAACTGGTCGTGCAGCGGGCCGGCTTTCTCGCCCGGCAGCACCGGGTTCCACTGGGAATAAGGAGCAAGGGCCGGCTCAATCGCTACTTTGCGCGGGCCGATGCGCCGTTCATAAAGCGGGGCCATCGAGTTGCGCCAGTTGCCGGCTGCCTGTGCGCGCTCCGCGGCGGACATCTCCACGATCGCCAGCTTCTCTGACTCGGCAAAAGTGGCAGGGGCAACTTCGGGCCCAACCGGCGGTGCCGTGCCGAATGCCGGCGGCGCTCCGGGCGGCGGCTCGGCGGGCTTCTGCTGTTGTGCACTGCCACGGGACGCTACCGCTGCCCCCAAAAGACCGAGTGACGCCTGGGCCAGAAACTGCCTGCGCGATTTCGACATTGATTCCTCCGCCGCAGATTATATCCGGCGAGCCGCCGGATTCGTTGCTTCCATTCCGAACGGAAAGGCAGACGAAAGGACAGGGGCAAGAGGTCAACGTTGACGATGCAGTTTTCCGCCACACCATTGGCCCAGGAAGAAAGCGCCAATCAACACGGGAAAAGAAATCAGTTGCCAGCCCAGCCCGCTAAAAATGCGTAGGGCGATTACGGCAGGCACGGGCAGATGGATGGCCAGCATCCATTGCCGGGAGAAGCGCGCAGCATGCGCCCGCCAGTAACCAAAAGGCAAATTGATCAGAAAAACAGCGAGTGCAACAAGCCAAAGCTTCATGGCTGCTGCGTCGCTAGAGCATCGGGATCGAGGGCGCTTGATCTCCGCATTATTTCTTTGGCGTCACGTCCGTGACCGGCAGGTCCCAGTGGGCCATCAGGATCTCAAAACGCCGTTGCTCTTCGCGCTTGTAGGTCTCCTGGTCCGGCCAGAGCTGCTTGATCAGTGATTCTTCATTGGGATTGGCCGTGGTAGCGGCGGTTGAGTTCTTGAAGCGAATGGTCACGCGATAGTCCCAGCGCGCGTCCTCCGTCATGTGGTTGGCCGGCGTCTCGATCTTCACGGACACCATGCGCCCGCTCTCCACTTCTTTCTTGAGTAGCGGGTAGTGGTTCTTCAGGAACAGTTGCAGAAACTCCTGCTGATGTCCCCACTGGACCTTGTAGTAATACTCCATGGCATAGGGCTGGTCAGCCGCAGCTTGGGGCGGTGCGCCCTGGGCCAGCACGGGCACTGACAACAACGGAAACAACAGCGCGAACAGCAGGTTCATTAGTCCTCCAATGGCTGTGTACATGGATTGTAGTGTGAAGGAGAGGCGCTCAGCAATGCTCGCAAGCTGCCGCTTGCCGTGTCGGGGACTCTGTCCAGAAGCCTCTGTAGCGTGCCGGTTGGGCGAACGGCTAACAGAAAGAGGCGCGTCAAGAGTTCTTATCCGTCTTGACCGTGGAGATACGAAACCTGCTCGGTAGGTTAGAAAGCTCTATGTAACACCTTGCCTGCCGCCCTCATTAGGTTAAGAGGAAAGCTCCCGTGGGAGCAGACAAGCGAGGAAATAGACCATGAGCTACATTTTCAGAGGAAGACTGTGTGGTTACCTGTGTGGGGAATGCACGGAACCCCTTGCCAACGTTGTTGTTCGGTTGTACCGGCACCGCAAAGAGCAGGACGTTACGGCGCTAGCAGTGGCCGATGCCGGACAGACGCTGAATCTGGTGAACGACGATCAGATCAAGGCGAAGGCCTCCTCTTTGATCGCCGAAGCTAAGGCCGACGCCGACGGCAAATTCAATTTCGATCTCGGTACGAAACAGAAGTATTCCGGTGAGGCCTTCGAGATCGACGTTTATTGTGAGAGTGTTCCGCGTCGCAAGCCTGGCCGGAAGGCGGTGCAGGCGCGCCAGTTTTCGGTGACAACCGTACAACCCCAGTGGAAACAGACAGGCGAGGGACAGTTTGCCGGTGTATGGGAGTATTGCCTTCCCTGGCGGTTCTGGTGCCATTTCCGCAGCTTGTTTGATGCTTGGGTGATCTGCGGGCGGTTAACAACCTGCGGCGACGGTGCGCCGATTGCCGGCGCCGTCGTGAGTGCGTTTGACGTTGATTGGCTGCAGGACGATCCTCTGGGATCCGGAACCACGGATTTGAATGGGCGGTTCCGCATCGATTACAGCGCCGCGGATTTTGAGCTGACGCCGTTCTCTCCCTACATTAACGTGGAATGGGTTGGCGGGCCGGACTTGTATTTTACAGCGACGCTAGGCAGCACGACGATCCTGCAGGAAGACCGCTCCACCGGGCGCACCCCTGGGCGGCAGAATGTGGGGCATTGCTTCTGCGTAGACTTGTGCAGCGACAAAGTCATCGGACCGCCGGACCATTACCCGCACTGGAACAAAGTCTGGGAGTTCAGCATCTATCCCGACGCGGGCAACGTAGGTTCGCAGTTCTCGGCGGAGGGTTACGCCGGCGGCGCTGGTTCGTCCTTCGTTTTCGGTGACTCGAACTATCGTTCTGGCGTCCTGCTGCGCGGCAACTGCCCGCTTACCAACATTGCGGCGCCGGCGAACGCGCTGCAATACCGGTTTGTGATCGGTGAGTACACGTGGTCAACCACGCCCGATGATCCGAACACCATGCCCTCCATTGTTCCCGCGGCGCTCAATCCGGTGACGCAAATCCGATCCACCACGGTGGGCTATGTTTACTACACGGACGGCCACGGTGTTTACGGCCCTGCGGACGTAGTGATCACCTCGGCTGATCTGGACGCAAACGGCTGGGTGAAGCCGATCCTGGGCCGCAATGTAACGGTGGACATGCATGACGGCACCACGGCGGTCGTGGTTATTACGGAAAGCAACTTCCTCCGTACTGACGAACTGATGGTGATGAATTCGTCAGTGATTACCGCGGTCCATGCGCCGAAACTGCCGGGCGGGCTGCCGAAAGCGGATGCAGGGCGGGCGCTGACGAATGCGGAGAAAGAGCCAATCCGCCGCTATCAGCTTCAGTTCGAGGTCCGCGACGCTACCACGCTGGCGACGGTCTTCACGGACAGGCTCAGCTCCATCATTCTCGACAACAGCCCGGTGATCGTCGCGCTGGATCTGGAAGAGCTGCGGACCAACGCCTGCAATCCTCTGGGTGGGGCGCCCACGGTGCATGTGCTCTACACCGTCGATCACCCTCACTTGAGAAACTTCAGCATGGCCATCTCGAACAACGGCGGCGTTGTACACCCAGCGCCTCCCATGCCTAGCGGAAGCTTCGTGAGTCCAAACTTCTTCTTCCGAGGAGGGAACGGCGGACCACACAACGGGACGAATACGGGAGGATTCGCGCAGAACATCGCCGGGGATCCGCCGTGTGCTTACAGTGTTTCCTTAAGCTGGTCCACGCGACAGTACCTTACATCTGGGCATTCCACGCAGATCCTCTATTGCAAGTAAACCAAACATTTCCTGGGCGGTGTTACAGCCGCCCAGGGAATTCCCTCTACCAACGAAGGATTGTTAGAACCTCCCACAACTGTGTTTGCCGCGCAATTTGACCGCTGCCCGATGCCGCCCGTATAGTCCACTGAATAGCGCAGTCATCAAGGAGAGCAGGCCTTCATCCGCGAGATTTCACATTATCGCGTTCTCGAGCGCCTTGGGTCAGGAGGCATGGGAACCGTGTGGCTGGCGGAGGACGTGAACCTGGGCCGCCGCGTGGCGCTCAAGTTCATCTCGGAAGAGTTGGCACGGCATCCCGAGGCGCTGGAGCGATTGAAGGCTGAAGCGCGCGCCGCTTCTTCGCTGAACCATCCCAACATCTGCACGGTGTATGAAATCGGCGAGGCCGAGGGCGAATACTTCATCGCCATGGAATACGTTGAGGGCGAGCCGCTGGACCGGTATATGGAAGGCCACGCGCTGCAGCTCGATGAGTTGCTCGATCTCGCCATACAAATTGCCGATGCCCTGGATGCGGCGCACAGCCGGGGCATTATCCATCGTGACATCAAACCGGCGAACATCGTGGTGACGCCGCGCGGGCAGGTCAAAGTGCTGGACTTTGGGCTGGCCAAACTGCTGGGCTCGCGCCGCGCTGCCGAACAGCCAACCTACGCCGGCACCACCATGATGACTCCGGCGGAACATTTGACTTCGCCCGGCTCGGCCGTGGGCACCACCGTCTACATGGCGCCCGAGCAGGCGCGGGGCAAGGAACTGGACGCGCGCAGCGACCTGTTTTCCTTCGGCGCCATGCTCTACCAGATGGCCACGGGCAGGCTTCCGTTTGAAGGAGAAACTGCGGCTGTGGTCTTTGACGGCATCCTCAATCGCGATCCCGTGCCGCCGCTTGAGCTCAATCCGGCGCTGCCGCCAAAACTCGATGAGATCATCCGCACCGCCCTGGAGAAAGACCGCGATCTGCGCTACCAGAGCGCGGCGGAGATGCGCGCCGAACTGAAACGCTTGAAGCGTGACACCAGCTCAGGCCGCGTGCCGGCCGCATCGAGTTCTGCGGCGCGCACGGCCACGAGCGCAAGGCGGGTCCAGAGCGCAGCTTCGACAGTCGGCGGCGGCAGGCTCAAGGTCTATGTTTTGGCCGCGCTGGTCATTGCTGTTGCATCGGGAATCTACTTCTGGAGCGGCAGCCGTCCGCGTGGTTTCAACCTCCAGAACATGAAGATCACGCAGGTCACCAACACGGGAAACGCGGGTGCAGCGGCGCTCTCCCCCGACCGGCGTTACATTGTGTATGTGCTCCGCGACGGCGCTCAGGAGAGCTTGTGGGTGCAGCAGTTGGCCACGGGAAGCAACATACAAGTGCTGCCACCCGACCAGGTCCGCTACGTGGCAGCGAGTTTCAAGCCCGACGGCAATTACGTCCTGTTTGTGCGCTCGGACAAATCGACCCCGAATTTCCGGTCGCTCTACCAGATGCCGGTGCTGGGGGGTACGCCGCGACAACTGATACGGGACATTGATTCTGCTCCCGCGTTCTCGCCGGACGGCCGGCAGTTTGCTTTCGTTCGCGGCATCCTGGACCCGGTGGGCAACGACTTCCTCTTAGCCAACGCAGATGGGAGCGGTGAACGCCTGCTCGCCCGGCGCAGAGGTTTCGGCGCCGGTGCACCCAGGCTCACTTGGTCGCCCGACGGCAAGACCTTGGCGGCAGTATCGCCGGAAACACGCAACAACAACAGCGCCTGGGTCCTGGAAACCATGTCCCCGAAGACCGGCGAAGTGCGCGATCTGCACGCGTTTCCTGCTCCCGCGCAAGCGGCGGCATGGCTGCCTGATTCAAGCGGCCTGCTCGTCGTGGCCGTTGATACGCAGACGGCACGCAACCAGATTTGGCTTGTCAGTTACCCCGGAGGCAAGCTCTCCCATTTCACCAACGACCTCACGAACTACGACGCCTGCTGCCTGGACATCACCCGTGACGGGGATTCGCTGACAGTACTGCAGAACACGACCTTGAGTGACGTATGGGTGGCCAAAGGAGATGGCGCTGACGCCCGGCAAGTCACCTCCGGCGAATCTCTCGGCTTGGGGCTGGATTGGGTGGGCGACCGGGTGGTCACGTCAAACATGCTGGCGCAATGGTTCACCATGGCTGCTGACGGCAGTGATCGCGTGCCGCTGGCCGGCGAGCGTGAACCGCACGTGGACCTCTCCGCCTGTCGCGACGGAAAACACCTGGTCTACACGACCTTCCGCAGAGGAGCGCTGGAACTGTGGCGCAGTGAGCCCGATGGATCCAATGCCATGCAACTCGCGCCTCGCGCTTCCATAGGCGGCGGGATTTGCCTGCCCGATTCGAAATCAGTCATTTTTGCCACCGACGAAGGCATGTGGCGCGTCCCGATTGATGGCGGCAAGCCGGAAAAGACAGAGCTGCCGCTGAGCCAGGTTGGTTTTTCCCAGGACGGCAAACTCATGTTCCATGTGAGCCAGCGCGTGGAAGGAGGCAGCATGGTGGCCAAGATCGTCGTGGCCCCGGCTGCGGGCGGAGCCACGCTCAACGAATTCCCTGTTCCTTACGGAGTTCAGGGTCTGCGCTTTACTCCTGACGGGCTGTCCCTTGCGTACATGATCCCGCGCAATCGCGCTACAAACGTCTGGTTGCAACCGCTGGCCGGGGGCGCACCGAAGCAGATTACCAATTTCCCCAGTGGCGACATGTTCGCGTTTGCCTGGTCGAAGGACGGCAAGCAACTGGCGTTTTCCCACGGCGAGCGCAAGACGGACGTGGTGATGATGAGCGGGTTCAGATGAGATTGCCAGGATCGCCGGGATTACCAAAGATTGACGATTGAAATGCATTTCAACCCGGAATTTGCAGACCCTTTCCTCAAAGTTCGGCTGGGATCCATCCCCTGCAGAGACCGGCTAACTAAACCACCCGCTGCGATACGCAACCCACCAGCACAACACAATCAAAGGCAACGTGAGCGTCAGGCTCCAAACGAGCGGCAGCGCCAAGTCCATGGCCAGGCCAAGCGTGATGAAGAGAAGCCAGAAGATTTTTCGTTCCATGGAATGGCCCGGCATCAATCGCGCAGGAACGCCGTAGTCTCCTTGAGGAAAAAGTCCAACTGATCGTGATGCACCCAGTGTCCCGCCTTGGGGACGGTTACGAGGCGGCAGTTGGGGATCGCGTTCACGCGGGGATCGCTGCGCGGAACGGGGGCAAAGCTTTCCAGTCCCCAGAAGAGCAGGGTGGGCGATGTGATCTGGCCATAGAGTTCGGCGGCGTCATGCAGGTTGTGGCCAAAGGGCGAGATGGCACGCACGTAGTTATCGAACTTCCATACCAGCGAGCCATCGGCGTCCCAGTTGGTGCCGTGCAGGGTGAGGTGGCGGGCCACATCGTCAGAGAGCTGCGGGTTGGCTTCCTTCATGCGCGCCATCGCCGCATCCAGGCTGGGATAGGTGCGCTGGGAACGCTTCTCCACGTCGCGCACGTTTTCAATCCAGGTGCGCAGGCGCTGCGAGGCGGGTGCGTGCACGCGGTGTCCCACAGGAAAGCCGATGCCTTCAATGGAGACGGCCTTGCGCACGCGATCGGGGTAGACGCCGGAGTAGTGCAGCACGATGATGCCGCCGAGCGAGTGCCCGACCAGGCGGATGGGGAAGTCATTGATGATATCGAGCAGCGCGGAAAGATCGAGCACGTACTCGGCAATGCTGTACATGGCCCCGGGTGCCCAGGCGCTGTTGCCGTGACCGCGCAGGTCGAGCGCGTAAACGTGGTAATCCTCGCACAGGGCGCGCGCGACCCAGTCCCAGTTGCGGGCATGGTCCAGGCCTCCGTGCACCAGGACGAGCGAGGGGCGGCCGTCGCGTCCGTAATCCCAGAACTGCAGCTTCAGCCGGTCAGAGTAAAAAAAGTGCGAGATAGGCTCCATGATGGAGCATTGTACAGGGAGTGCCGAAACGCTTGGCTGGTGGTGATGAGGGCAGGACTTCGCGCCCGGCGGCACTCTGCGGCTCCCGCTAACCGCGTAGCCATTGCACCTGCCGGGCGGAGGTCCCCTTACAACTCGCCTCGTAAATCAGAGATCAGTGGTAGGCCGCTCCGCTGTTGCCCAGTGCAACTCTTACGCCGCGTTCCTGGTTGAGCTGCGTGGTCATGGCCCAGTCCACGTCGCGCAGATCCAGTGTTCCCGCGACGCCGCTGGTCAGCACGTAAGACAACGTTTCCTGATCGCGGCGATAACTGGTAACCGCCAGCACCGTTCCTTCCTTCATGGCAAACAAAGTTGTCGCGGACGTGCTGCGCGGCGGACCGAAATGCCGCCAGCCGCTGTCGCTGGTCCGCGCTGCCACCGGTGGAACCGTGATGACGGTCGTCGTGAGCGCAAGCTCACGCACCACGGGGGCCGACTCAGCCACCGTGTTGACGGTGGCAGGCATGGCAGGCGTTTCCGGATTGATCTGCCTTGCCGCCGCTGCTGGCTCCGAGTAGGAACTCGGCGTTGGTGTGGTCCTGGGGTCGCGGAAAGAGGGCGCGTTCAGTGAGCCGCGTGGATCGCCAAACGGGCTCCGTGCCGGGCCATCGGGCAAGGGAATCGTTACGTCGTCCATCAGGCGCATGGTGATTCTGGTTTCTCCCTTCAGCGTAGGACGAGGGCCGCGCGCAGGCAACATGAGCACCTTCCACGGCCATAGCGGCGGCAGCAACCACTCCACGGTGTCGCGCGTGGCATGGCCCTTGCCGATGATCTTGCCTTCTTTATCCACCTTGTATCCCTTTACTGCGATCACCTTCCCGGGCAGCGGCAGGTCAGTGCTGGCCAAGCCGATGCGATCGAACGAGAGCTTCAGGTAGCCTTTGCCCCAGAAGTGTCCGGGATCTTTCTCCGCTTCAAGATGGCCCACCAGGTACGCGCCGCGAGGAAAGATCCCCTGGCCGAACATCTGGATGTTGCGCGGATGGCAGAGAAATGGATCGCCGACGCTGACAGTGGCTGAAGAAAAGTTCGGCTCGTCTAAGGTGCAGTTGAGCAGAGTTCCCGCGGGCAGGACGACTTCTCTGGCATGGCCCAATACAGGCAACGCCACAATCGCAATCGCGAGAAGCAAATACAAAAACCTGGTTTTCATTTACGGCCTCCTGGATGGATGACGGATGGGGTCGATAGGATCTCCCTGGTTGAGTGTTCGGCCCGGCTGCGGACACCAAGACCTGACAAGTGGGTTGGCGCAAGGCAGAGTACATTTTGAATGCCACTCGCGCGCTGAATGGAAACGCTGGGCGATCAGAGAGTTAGCACACGCACACGCCGCGACTACCTGGCGGGTGGTGGTTTTCAGCCACTCAGGTTGGTGGATTTCAGCCAATCGACCGTGAGATTCTCGCCGCGGATGAAACAGATGGCACGGATTGCAAGGACGGCTTTGAGCACGAGCGCGTTCTCCTTCGATACAATGTCCGGTCACGTTAGGAAAGGACTCTCAAACCTATGTCAGCTTTTCAGTTCACGCCCGATCTCGCCAAGTTCATGCTCGGCCTGCATATGCCATCGCTCAAAATCGAACACGAGACCACCAAGCGGGTGATTGAGGCCATTCCGCTCGACAAAGGCGATTACCGCCCGGACGCCGTTTCCAAATCGGCGTTGGAACTGGCCTGGCACATTGTGGCCGCGGAGAAGCGCTTTTTCAGCGGCATCCCGACGGGTGCATTTGACTTCTCGCCGATCAACCGGCCTGAGAGCGTGCGCAACTCGGCGGACATCGCCAAGTGGTTTGATGAGACCTTCGCCGCCAACCTGGCGCAGATCGAGCGCTGTACGGGCGATCAACTGGTCCGCATCATCGACTTCCGCGGCATGTTCCAGTTTCCGGCGATCGCCTTTATTCAGGTCGCGCTCAACCACACCATCCACCATCGCGGACAGCTCTCCATGTACCTGCGACCCATGCGGGCCAAGGTACCGTCAATCTACGGCGAAAGTTATGACGCTACTCAGGCGCGGTTAGCGAAAGAAGGGAAGGCGAGCTAGCTTCGGGAGCGCAGGAAACGTGGACACATCCGCAACGATTCGTGATCTAGTCGAGAAGCAGATCAGCAGTATTACGGATCTGCCTTTGATTGGGCGCATACGAGAACTCCTGGTGACTCCGTACTGCGTGCACCGCGCTTGGGACTATGGGCCGCCGGGACTAACGTATCCGTGCTGGACTGTCTTAGAGCACCGGCCTTCGAACACCGGAATCGCGTTCTGTTCCCAGGGTTTTGGACCAAGCTATCCATGGGGCCTGGTGTCTTTGTCTGGACCATACATGAGCATTGGGATGGATAGCGGTTGGTTTGCGAGCCTGGAGGATGCGATGCGAGAAAGCATGGCATGGGAAGGTGCCAACCCCGCAGGCTACGAAGTCCAATGATGCTGCGCACGGTTACCAATCAAGATTTTTTGCCCGCGATGCTCTTGTCACGATGGTGAGCTTGCAGCGAACCCGATTCCGGCGATCACGCGCGATTCCGGCGATCTACGTCCTCATCCCACCCTCGCCACCTCATACAAATACTCAACCATCGAGAACACGGCGCCATCCATGCCCTGCACTTTCGGATTGGTTGACTCGATGACGTAGTACTCGTCCGGTGCATGCGCGCCGCTGCCGTGGCCCAGCCCGAAGTGGCCGGCGGGAAGCTTCAGCGGTTCGCCGGTAAAGACAAAGCCGGGCCAGGATCCGGCGTTGCGCGGCAGCAAAACAGGATCGATGCCGGAGCGCTTATAGACTGATGTCTGCGCCCGGATGAGCATGGCATCGGCTGCAGTGGAATTGGGATCGTAGCCGCCGGTCATGTTGACTTCGATGTCGCCAAAGCCTTTTTTCGCCAGATGCGCTTTGAGCGCCGCCAGGGCTTCCGCGGCGGTCATGTCCGGCACCAGGCGCAAGTCCAGCTTGGCCACGGCGCGATGCGGCAGGATGGTCTTGCCGCCAGGGCCGGTATAGCCGCCCACCAGCCCTTCGATATTCACCGTCGGTCGCGCCATCAGCATCTCCAGCGCCTCCTGCCAGCTTACGTCATGGATCCAGTGGTCCACGCCCATGCCTTTCTTGGCCAGCTTTTCGTCGAGGCGCAGCGAGGCGTCGAGGATCATCTGTTTCTCCGCCGCGGAGAGCGGACGTGCCTTGACGGCAAAGCCTTCGATCGCCGGATCGTTGCCGTCTTCTGAAACCAGCGTGTTCAGCGCTTTGATCAGGTGCCAGGCCGGCGAATCCAGCCGCGCCTTGTTGCTGGAGTGGACGTCCGCCCGCGGGCCGCGTCCCCATTTTTCGCCGCTGGAGACCAACTCCAATTCCACGACGCCTTTGGCGCCGAGTGTGATCAGCACCTGGCCGTCTAGTCCT
>DASVFK010000067.1:0-7093 GCA_036380095.1 Candidatus Angelobacter sp.
AAGGTTGAAACCTTATGGAATTTAAAGCTAAAGCCCGGTTCACCAGGGTCTCACCGCAGAAAGCGCGCCTGGTGCTGGACCTGATCAAAGGCAAGCGCGTGGAAGACGCTTTGACCACGCTGCAGTTCACCAAGAAGCGGATTGCGCCTTCCGTGTTTCAACTGGTGCGCTCCGCGGTGGAGAACGCCAGCCATCTCAGCGCGGAAAAAGGCCTGGACGTGGACGTGGACAGGCTGTACGTGAAGTCCGCCATCGCCAATGACGGCCCGCGCATGAAGCGCATCCGTCCCGCGCCCATGGGCCGCGCGTACCGCTACCAGCGGCGCATCTCTCATCTTGAAGTGGTGCTGGCGGAGAAGGGCAAGCAGGACGGCGCTGAACTGGCCACCGTGGTGGGCGAAGAAGAAGCTGCCGCGCCGGCCAAGGCCGCTCCCAAGAAGAAGGCGCGGGCCGTGGGCGCAAAGAAGAAATCGGCCGGTAAGAAGACCGCGAAGGCGCGGTAGAAGGAATTTACGAGGTAATCATGGGACAGAAAGTCCATCCATACGGATTTCGGCTCGGCTACACCAAGCCGTGGCGGTCGCGCTGGTTCATGGAGCGCGATTACAGCAAGCTGCTGCTGGAAGACGTGAAGCTGAAGGAAGAGCTGCGCGAGAAACTCAAGTCCGCGGGCGTGAGCTCGGTGGAGATTGAGCGTCCCGGCAACAAGCTGCGCATCATCATCCGCACGGCGCGTCCGGGCATCATCATCGGGCGCAAGGGCGCGGAGATTGACAAGCTGAAGCAGGAGCTGCAGAAGCGCACCAACCGGGAAGTCTTCATTGACATCCAGGAGGTGCACAAGCCGGAACTGGACGCGCAACTGGTCTCGGAAGGTATCGCGCTGCAACTGGAAAAGCGCGTGGGCTTCCGTCGCGCCATGCGCAAGTCGGTGGATTCGGCGCTGCGCTTCGGCTGCAAAGGCATCAAAGTGCGCGTCTCCGGGCGGCTGAATGGCAATGAAATCGCGCGCTCGGAGTGGTACCTGCAGGGCCGTTTGCCGCTGCACACGCTGCGCGCGGACATCGATTACGGCTTTTCCGAAGCCCGGACCACCTACGGTGTGATCGGCGTGAAGTGCTGGGTCTACCGGGGCGACATCCTGCCGCAGAAAAAACGCGGCGGCGAGCGCGTCGGGGGAGCGGGAGCGTTCTAAAAGCGGTAGTTGGCCATTGGCCCTTGGCTTTTGGCTTATGAGTGAAAGAAGGCGGCATTCAGGACCAAGCCAAAGGCCAAAAGCCAAAGGCCTGCTAAAACGCCGCCGGCAGTTACAAAGGATTCAAGCTTATGTTAATGCCGAAAAAAGTTAAGTACCGCAAGCAGCAGCGCGGGCGCATGCGCGGCAAAGCGTGGCGCGGAGGAGAGCTCTCCTTCGGGGACTACGGATTGAAGGTCATGGAGCCGGGCTGGGTCACCGACCGCCAGATTGAAGCCAGCCGCGTCGCCATGACGCGCTTTGTCAAGCGCGGCGGCAAGATCTGGGTGCGGTTGTTCCCGGACAAGCCGGTGACCAAGAAGCCCGCTGAAACCCGTATGGGAAAAGGCAAAGGCGCGCCGGACCACTGGGTGGCGGTGGTGCGTCCCGGCAAGGTGCTGTTTGAGATGGAAGGCGTGACCCGGACGGACGCGATGGAAGCCATGCGGCTGGCCTCGCACAAGCTGGGTCTGAGGACGAAGTTTGTGGCGCGGCATGAAGCGTAGCAGTTGGCAGTTAGCAATTGGCAATTAGCCAAGGCAATTTCGTTTTGAGATTTTGGCGAGCAGGTTTCGCCAAGAGCTAAAAGCCAAAAGCTAAAGGCTCAGAGCCAAGATGAGCGGGTTCAAGTCCGCACAGATGAGACGACAATTATGGATGCAGAGAAACTTAGAAATTTGACGGACGCCGAACTGGCGCACCAGCAGCGCGAGCTGAACGACCAGCTCTTCCGCCTGAAGTTCCAGCTCAAGATGGGGCAGACGGAAAGCTTGAACAAGATCCGCGGTTTGCGCAAAGACGTGGCCCGTATCAAGACCATCGCGCGCGAGAAAGAGCTGGGCCTGGCCAACGGCGCGAAGCACACCACGGCGGCGCCCGCGGCGGCCACACCGGCGGCGGAAAAGAAAGCCGCGCCCGCGAAGAAAGCGCCCGCCAAAAAGAAAACCGTGAGCGCAAAGAAGAGCGCCGGCGCCAAGGCGAAAGCGAGGAAGTAAATGGCAGAAACCGCAAGCACACAAAAGCAGAGCCGCCGCGCCACCAAGATCGGCCGCGTGGTCTCCACCAAAATGGCCAAGACGATTGTGGTTGAGGTGGGAATGCGCAAATCGCATGCGCTCTACCGCCGCGTGATCTCCAAGGCGAAGAAGTTTTACGCGCACGACGAGAACAACACGGCGCGCGTGGGCGATTACGTGGAAATTGAAGAGACGCGGCCCATGTCGAAGCTGAAACGCTGGCGCCTGAAGAACATTCTGCAGCGGGCCAAGCTGGTGGCGGGCGAAGAAACAGCCCAGGCCAGCTAACGGACTACGGAGAGGAGACAACAACCATGGCTGTCATGATGAGGACCATCCTCGACGTGGCCGACAACAGCGGGGCGCGCCGGCTGCAGATGATCCTGCCGCTGGGCGGGCATACCGGTCTGAGCGCGGGTCTGGGTGACGTGGTCACCGCCGCGGTGAAGGAAGCTGCGCCCGACGGCGCGGTCAAGAAGGGCACGGTGGTCAAGTGCGTGATCGTGCGCCAGCGCAAGGAACATCGCCGGCGCGACGGCACCTATATCCGCTTTGATCAGAACGCCGCCGTGGTGCTGGATGACGCGGGCGAGCCCAAGGGCACGCGCGTGTTCGGGCCGGTGGCGCGCGAACTGCGCGAAAAGAAATTCCTGAAGATCGTGTCGCTGGCGCCAGAGGTGCTTTAGGCGAAGCGTGAAGAAGGGTACTTAAGATGCACACCAGAGTCGACATCAAACGCAACGATCAGGTGAAGGTGATCACCGGGCGCGACAAGGGCAAGCAGGGACGCGTGCTGCGCGTGTTTCCCGGCGAAGGAAAAGTGCTGGTAGAGCACGTGATGATGGTAAAGAAAAACGTGCGCCCCAACCCGCAGCGCAACATCAAGGGCGGGATCGCCGAGCAGGAGTCGCCGGTTTCGATTTCCAACGTGATGGTGGTTTGCCCCACCTGCGGGCCCACGCGCGTCCGCCACACCCATGAAGGCGACAAGCGGGTGCGGATTTGCCGCAAGTGCGGCAGCACGCTGGGCAAGTGATCGCGTATTAGGTCATCCTGAGCGCCCTTGGCGCGAAAGGACCTGAAAAAGTTTTGATACTCACGAACCCGTGAAACCGGAAACCGTGAGAAAGGCAGCAAAGAGCAATGGCAACAGCAAAGACAGCAGCAAGACTGAGAGAGCGGTTCCACAAGGAGATTGCGCCGGCGCTGATGAAGGAACTGGGCGCGAGCAATCCCATGGCCGTGCCGCGCTTGCACAAGATCGTGGTGAACATGGGCGTGGGCGAAGCCACGCAGAACGCCAAGCTGCTGGACCCGCTGGTCCGCGACCTGACGGAGGTCACAGGACAGAAGCCGGTGGTCACCAAGGCCAAGAAATCGATCGCGGCGTTCAAGGTGCGCGAGGGCATGTCGATCGGGGCCATGGTTACGCTGCGCGGCGAACGCATGTACGAGTTCCTGGACCGGCTGATCAACATCGCGCTGCCGCGCGTGCGCGACTTCCGCGGCGTTTCCACCAAGTCGTTTGACGGGCGCGGAAACTACACGCTGGGCTTGCGCGACCAGTTGATCTTCCCGGAAATTGATTACGCCAAGGTGGACAAGCTCAAAGGCATGAACGTGACCATTGTCACCACGGCGCAGGACGATAACCAGGCGCGGGCGCTGTTGAAACACCTGGGAATGCCGTTCCGGCAGTAGGGCGGCTCTTGGCTATTGGCTCTTAGCCTGAGCGTGGAAAAGGCGAGCGTGCTGCTCACCGCAAGAATTTAGGCAATTGAGGATTGATTCGGTAAAGAATTTTGAGTGCAAAAGGCCAACGGCTAAAGGCTAAGAGCCAAAAGCCAACAGCCAACAGCCAAAAGCGATTGGCCGAAAGGCCCGAAGATAAGGAAACAATGGCTACAACAGCAAAGATTGCCAAGACGAACAAGAAACCCAAGTTTTCCTCCCAGCACCGCAACCGCTGCTCGATCTGCGGACGTCCGCGCGGTTATCTGCGCAAGTTCGGCCTGTGCCGCTTGTGTTTCCGCGGCCTGGCGTTGAAGGGCGAGATACCCGGGGTTGCGAAGAGCTCGTGGTAGAGAAGCAATTAGCAGTTGGCAATTAGCACTTAGCCTGCAATTCGCGGGATCGAGAGCATCGATCGGTTGCGGCTGCTAAAAGAACGTAAGGCAAAGGCTAATTGCTATTTGCCAATTGCTAAGTGCTTGGTAGTACGTCACGGCAGGTTTCCCACACACGGGACAAACGGGTGACGATAAGAGGAGAAGATAGAAGATGAGTTTGACCGATCCGGTCGCAGATTTGCTGGCGCGCATTCGCAACTCGATCCACGCGCGGCACCAGAAGCTTGACATTCCCGCCTCCAAGCTGAAATTGGAGATCGCCCGCATTCTGAAGGAAGAAGGGTACATCGCCAATTTCAAGGCCACAGAAGAAGAGGGCAGGAAAGTCCTGCGGGTTTACCTGAAATACGGCGCGGACAATAACGCCGCTATTTCCAACCTGCAGCGCATCTCCCGGCCTGGTTGCCGGGTTTATGTGGGCCGCAATGACATCCCGCGCGTGCTGGGAGGGTTGGGCATCAATATTCTCACCACGCCCAAAGGCGTGATGACCGGCCGCCAGGCGCGCAAGCAGGGCGTGGGCGGCGAGATTTTGTGCGAAGTGTGGTGAAGAAACGGCTATTGGTTCTTGGCTGTTGGTATTTGGCCAAACCAAGCCGCACTGCGTAGCCATCTCGAGTTTTCGTATGCATAAGAGGCTCCAGCCAAAGGCCAATAGCCAAAAGCCAATAGCCAAAAGCCAAGAGCCAAATCAGCGTGGAATTCGGCAGCAGAGCCGCCTGAAGGACTCGCTTTAAGAGAAGGGTTTTAAGACATGTCTCGCATCGGAAAAAAACCGATTCCACTCCCGCAGGGAGTGAAGTTTGAAGTGAAGGGCAACACCGTAGTGGTGAACGGCCCCAAGGGCACCGTGCAGACGCACTTGCCTTCCGGCGTGAAGCTGGAGCAGCAGGATGGCAACATCCAGGTGACGCGTGAGAGCGATCAGCACGCCGCCGTGCATGGGCTGGCCCGCGCCCTGGTCAACAACGCCGTGGAGGGCGTGACCAAAGGATGGACCAAGGACCTGGAGATTGTCGGCATCGGCTACCGCGCGGAGCTCAAAGGCAAGAACACGGTGGTGTTTACGCTGGGTTATTCGCATCCCATCGAATACCCGCTGCCGACGGGGATCACCGTGGCCGTTGATCCCAAGCAGACCAAGCTGACGGTGAGCGGCATTGACCGCCAGAGAGTGGGACAGGTGGCGGCGGAAATGCGCGCCTTGCGTCAGCCTGACCCCTACAAGCAAAAAGGCGTCCGTTATGCGGGCGAGCGGTTGAAGAAGAAAGTTGGGAAAACAGGCGCGAAGTAATTTGTAACGCCGGCTAACTCAGCTGGTTCATTGCTGGACGGTTTGAACAGATTGACAGCAGAATGAAAAAGCATTCTTGATCGTGCAGTCAGGGACTGTACGAAGCAAAGGGTAAGGACATGATTCCAAATATTTCCAAAGATTCGGTGCGGCGGCGGATTCACGAGCGCTTGAGACAGCGCATGAGCGGCACAGCGGAACGCCCGCGGCTGAACGTATACCGTTCGCTGAACCATATTTACGCGCAGTTGATCGACGATTCCTCGGGACAGACACTGGCCCACGCCAGCACGGCAACCGGGAAAAAAGGCGCCAAGAAGACCGGCGGCAACGTGGCCAGCGCCAAGGAAGTGGGCAAGCTGATTGCCCAGCGCGCGCAGGAAAAAGGCGTAAAGAAAGTGGTTTTTGACCGCGGCGGATATCTCTATCACGGACGAATCAAGGCGCTGGCGGACGCGGCGCGCGAGGCAGGTCTGGAGTTCTAAATGGCAACAGCAATCAAGAAAAAACTCGATGCCGGCAACTACCAGTTGAAAGACCAGGTAGTGGCCATCAACCGTGTGACCAAGGTGGTCAAGGGCGGCAAGAACATGTCGTTCGCGGCGCTGGTCGTGGTGGGCGATCCCGCTGCGGGCGTGGTGGGCTATGGTTCCGGCAAAGCCAAGGAAGTTCCCCAGGCCATCCGCAAGGGAATTGAG
Organism: Candidatus Angelobacter sp.; assembly: GCA_036380095.1. Classification (GTDB taxonomy): domain Bacteria; phylum Acidobacteriota; class Terriglobia; order Terriglobales; family Acidobacteriaceae; genus Angelobacter. Next base: position 6,372 of record DASVFK010000067.1, read on the forward strand.
TCCGCCAAGAAGAACCTGGTCAAGGTGAACCTGACGCAGACCTCCATTCCTCATCAAGTGCTGGGGCGTTTTGGATCGGGGATTGTGCTGCTCAAGCCGGCGCCGGAAGGAACAGGAGTGATTGCCGGCGGCGCGGTGCGCGCGGTGATGACTTCAGCGGGCGTGCAGAACGTGCTGACCAAGTCCATCGGCACGGCGAACCCGCACAACGTGATCAAGGCGACCTTTGATGCGCTGAACCGGCTGCGCGACCGCAAGGAAGTGGCTACCATGCGCGGCAAGGAATCGCAGGAGCTTTAACCGATGGCTGAGAAGAAGAAGAAAATCAAAATCCAGTATGTCCGCTCCAAGATCTGCACCCCGGTCAAGCATAAGCTGGTGGTGAAAGGCCTGGGGTTTACCCGGCTGAACCAGATCGTGGAGCGGGAAGATACACCCTCGATTCGGGGAATGATCGCGAAGATCCCTCATTTGGTGCAGGTGGTCGAGTAAAGGAATATCGGAACGTCGGATCATCGGTCCATCGGGTCATCTGTTTAAGATCACCCGATCTCCCGATGATCCGATGACCCGATCTGAAGACAGGGAAACCGAGTAGCAGCGCGTAACAACAAGGCGTCTGCTGCGTAACAAGGAAAAGAAAAGTGCCAACGAATCTTTCAACATTACGGCCACCCAAGGGCGCCACAGCCAACCGCAAGCGCGTGGGCCGGGGCATGGGC
>DASVFK010000068.1:0-11058 GCA_036380095.1 Candidatus Angelobacter sp.
CCTGCTCGCCCTTTGTTACCATCATCGGTTGATGAAAAAGGCCCTCCAGCACGCGGACTTCATCGTGGTAGGCGCCGGCGTGGCCGGACTGCGCGCCGCCATCGCCCTGGCGGAGGCGGGAACGGTGCTGGTGCTGGCCAAACAGGAGCTTACGGAATCCGCCACGCAGTACGCGCAGGGCGGGATCGCCGTGGCGCTGAGCGACGAAGACGAGATCAGCCTCCATCTGCAAGACACCATCAATGCGGGCGACGGCCTGGTCAACGTGGAGGCGGCGCACGTTCTGGTGGAAGAAGGGCCGGCGCGCATCCAGGAGCTGATCGACTGGGGCACGCAGTTCGACCGTCACGGCACCAAGCTCACGTTCACGCGCGAAGCAGCGCACAGCCGCGACCGCATCCTGCACGCGCACGGCGACTCGACAGGCCGTGAGATTGGACGCGCGCTTTACGCCAAGGCTGCCACGCTGAAGCACATCTCGTTTTCCGAATTCGAGTTCACCATCGGCCTGGAAATGGATGGTGGGCGCGTGTGCGGCGTGCAGTTGATCTCGGGCAAAGGTGAGCGGCACGTGGCGCATGCGTCGGCTGTTTTGCTGGCCACGGGAGGCGCGGGTCACGTCTACAGCAACACCACGAACCCCGCGGTGGCCACCGCGGACGGCGTGGCCATGGCGTACCGGGCCGGCGCTGAAATCAGCGACATGGAGTTCTTCCAGTTCCATCCCACGGCGCTGTACGTGAAGAACGCGCCGCGCTTCCTGCTTTCCGAGTCGCTGCGCGGCGAAGGCGCGGTGCTGCGCAACGCGGAACTGCATCGCTTCATGCACAAGTACCACGAGATGGGAGAGCTGGCGCCGCGGGACGTGGTGGCGCGCGCCATTGCGCATGAAGTTGAAGTCAGCCGGATGAAAGACCCCGTGGTCTACCTGGACATGACGCACCTGAACGAAGACCACGTTAAGGCGCGCTTCCCGCGCATTTACTCGACCTGCATGAAGTACAACCTGGACATTACGGTGGACCTAATCCCGGTGCGTCCGGCGGCGCATTACCTGATGGGCGGCGTGCGCACTGACCTGGAAGGCCGGACGAGCGTCCCTGGACTCTATGCCGCAGGCGAAGCTGCGTGCACCGGCGTCCACGGCGCCAACCGGCTGGCGAGCAATTCCCTGCTGGAAGGCCTGGTTTTTGGCGGGCGCGCCGGTCACGCGATGCGGCACGAACTGAGCCAAGGCTCGAAGTCCGCTGACCCTCCGTCGCAACCGGTAACGGCTACGAACAACGATGTTGAGCCGCTCATCCGCGAGATGCAGCAGACGATGTGGGAGAAAGTCGGCATCGTGCGCACGCGCCAAGCGATGAATGACGCGCTCAAGTATCTGCAATCGGTCCCCGAACGCCTGCCCGCGATGGATTCACGCCGGCACTGTGAGGCGCACAACCTGCACGCGGCGTCGCTGCTGATCGCGCGCTCGGCGCTGGCGCGCCTGGAAAGCCGCGGCGCGCACTATCGCATCGACTATTCCGATCACGATGATGTGAAATTCAAGAAGCATTCCGTGGTGACGGAAAAAGGCGTGCGGTTCGTGTAAGAGGGTTCCTGTTGGCTCACGTTTCGAAACCCTGGCTGCGAACATAGCGCTCACGCATTTCTTCTTGCGCAGCCGCCCTGACACGCAAAGAAGATGCCAGGGCGGAATGCGCGTCGGTCACGAAAGAAGGCCCCGTCTCCCAAATAGGCCGGTGGCCAGAGGTGAGCTATAGGTTCCTGTGGTATTTATTTACGGTCAGAGCCAAACACGCCGTAATCCATCGTTGAAATTCCCTGAATCCGCGTGGTCAGGTAAAGTCCCTCGGGGCCCTTCGACTCCTCCTTCCTCGCTTCGCTCAGTCGGAGTCGCTCAGGGTGACAGTGTACGGACAAACGGTGAGATCTTCCTCGCCCTGCGGCACGTCGCTAATCTGGCAATGCGAATAGCAGCACCGCGTATGTTACACTATTCTTTTCAAGTACATACGTTTGAACGCGCATGCTCTTTTCCAAAGAATATGTCGGGTATCTGGCCCGGCAAGTCACCCAAAAACTCGTAGCCGGCGAATTCATTGAAACCAAGGAGCCGGCCAAGGTCGCCGAGGCGCTGAACCTGGCGATGCTGGATGAACTGCAACTCGAAGACCGCATCAATGACGAGGTGCGGCTCATCCTGGAGCAGTACGACGAAGAGATGCGCCGGGCCGGCGCCAGCTACCAGGAGATGTTCAAAAAGATCAAAGGCGAGCTGGTGCGCAAGTACAAGGCGGTGCTATGAGACTTTCACGCGACAAGGTGAACAAGCTGGCGCACACCGTGGCCGACGCCCTGGCGGAGATGGAGATGGTGGACTTTGTTGAGGACCGCAACACCATCCGCATGGAGGCGCGACGCCTTCTGGAAGAGTTGATGAAGGAAGAAGCCAAGATCGACCTGGCAGCGCGACAGAAGATTGAAAGCCAGCGCAGGACGATCACCGAAGGCACCCAGGAATGGGACATCCTTTATAGGAAGTATTACAACGAGGAAGTGAAGAAGCTGGGGATATAGAAATTCTTCAGGGCATCACGTTTTTTCGTTTCACAGAACAAGTTTGTGGCGTTCAGACGTAACAGGGCATGGCTTTAGCCGTGGCGTGCGCAAATGAAAGCAAAACTGCAAGGCCAAGCGAGTTTTTTGGCAGCCTCTGAGGCCCTGAACAGAACTGCAGATATACTGGCAGAGTTCCTCGGTGAAATTCCCTGAGTCGGCATGGTCAGGGAGAACATGTCGGGATGCTTCGACTCCTCCTTCCTCTCTTCGCTCAGTCGGAGTCGCTCAGCATGACAGTGTTTGATTATCATTTCTACTTTTCGTGCCAAACGGATTACAGGCCGCAAAGGAAGTCAGGGGCTCAGCGCGCAGCCTGGCGGCGTTCCTTCTCTGTCATCGCTGACCACAAGCGGTCCATGTTGGCTTTGATGAACTGGTTGGTGGGCTCCTGCTCGCGGGCAGAGTTGAACCAGCGCCAGGCCATGACCGGATCGCGCTGGACGCAATGGCCGCTCGCATACAACGCTCCCATTTGCACCGCGGCTTCGGGATCGTTCTTCTGCGCGGCCGCACGAAGATAGACCAACCCCTGCTCGCAGTTCTGGCGGACGCCGCCTGACCCCTGCAAGTACTGTTGCGCTTTCACCAGCATGCTGTTGGGCTTGCGCACGGAGGGCTCGGGCGCGGCTGGAGACGGCTTTTGCCGTGGGGAAACAGAGTGAGCGGGAGCTTCAGGTGCGTTGGCGGCCGAGTCTGGGTTGCCGGGGGTCGAGGGTTTAGCGGCCAAATCTGAGTTGCCTCCGGTTGAAGGTTTGGCGGCCGTAAAGGTTGCGGGTTCGTCCTCCGCGGGCGGGGCGTTTCCGGCGTCCGTTGGGCTGCGTGCGGCCTTTGCGCCGGATGGTTCCGAGGGCGTCTTGCCATTGAGCTCCCGGCCAGCGCGTTGCGCTGCGGAGTCGCCATTGGATGAAGGCGATGCAAGCGGCGGGGATGATAGTCCTTGATTGGCGCCTTGCGGCTTCTGCGGCGCAGGCTCAGCTTGCGGGGCTTGCGGAGGCTTAGGACTGGCTTTGAATCCAGACCGCCACTGCACGAAAATGAGGCCGACGATCGCCGCCAGCACCGCCAGCAGGACCAGAGTGCGCAAGCCCCGGCGCGAGGGTTCTTCTTCTTCCAGCAGGTACGTGCCTTCGGCTTCAGGCGCGTCGTTCAATCCTAGGAACGAAGGGCCGTGAATGGTGCGATCGGAATGCTCCGTCCTAAAAAATGCTGCAGGCTCTTCCCGAGGCCGAGTTTCTTGGGCCGTTTCCTCCCGTTGCCGCGACGCCGGTGGGCGTTGCGGCAGGCCGGTTGCGCCAAAATCCGGCGGAGGGAGTTGCGCGTTGGCGGTAGCAACCGCGCGCGGCTGCTGCACCGACACGCTGCGGCGCTCGCCTTTGCGGCGCTCCACACGGGTCCCGCACATCCCGCAGAACTTGTAACTGGAGTCGTTGACGTGGCCGCATCCAGGGCACTTCAGCCCGCCGGCGTTGGCAAGCCTTCTTTCCGACTTGCGCTGGTCCAGACGAACGCCGCACATGCCGCAGAACTTGTTTTCAACCCGATTGTCCGATCCGCAGAAGGCACAAATCATGAAAACAACATCTCCTTCAGGCGCACGGGCTGGAGAAGGCGCAAAGCCCCAGCAAGTGAGAGCAGCTCATTTGAACATGAGATGTAATCGGGTGATGATCCGTTTCCTGTAACCCAGGGAAAATGCGAGAGCAGCTGCCGGGCGGAGCTGCCGGGCAGAAGGGCCCTAAGAAGGCAGGCATAATAAGGACAGGTGATTTCGCGAGAACAATTCTCCCAGGCAGCGAAAGAAGCTGCGGCACGCGCCGGTTTTGGCCTGGCCGGAGTAGCGCCCGTGCGCGACGAAGAATTCCCGGAGCTCGCGGCCTTTCAGCAGTGGATTGCGGAAGGGCAAGCGGGCGAGATGAGGTACATGGAGGCGCGCACCGAGTCGGGCGAGTTGCGGAGAGCATCCGCCAGGAACACGGCGCCGTGGGCCAGGTCCGTGGTGGTGTGCGCCATGAATTACAACACGCAGCAGCCGTACTCCACCCAGGTGAACGATCGCGGGCGCGGCTGGATCTCACGCTACGCCTGGGGAGCGACGGACTATCACGATGCGCTGATGCCGCGGCTGCGGCAGGTGGAAGCGGCGATCACCGAGCTGGCGCGGCAAGACGGTCTGCCGGTGGAGACGCGATGCTACGTGGACACCGGCCCGCTGGTGGAGCGAGTCTATGCGCGCTACGCCGGCGTGGGATGGATGGGGAAGAACACATGCATCATGGACGAGAAGCTGGGTTCGTGGCTTTTTCTGGGCGTGGTGCTCACGTCACTGGAGCTCGGGCCGGACCATCCCGCGCCGGACCGGTGCGGAAGCTGCACAAGATGCATTGATGCGTGCCCCACGCAGGCGATTGTTGCGCCGGGCAAGCTGGACGCGCGCCGCTGCATTTCCTACCTGACCATTGAAAAGCGCGGCGAGATTGCAGAAGAATTGCGCGAGGCCATGGGACATCACGTATTCGGCTGCGACATCTGCCAGGACGTTTGTCCCTGGAACAACAAATCCGGCAACGCTCCCGCCACTTCCCTGCCGGAGTTTCAAGCGCGCCCAGGCCTGTTTCATCCCGACCTGAATTGGCTGGCGGAGATGGATGAAGAAACTTTTCGCCAGACCTTTCGCGGCTCGCCGGTCAAGCGGACGAAATACTCCGGCTTCAGGCGCAACGTCGCTGTAGCCATGGGAAACAGCGGCAACAGAGAGTTTGTGCCAGTGCTCAAAAAGATGGCGGAAGATGAAGACCTGGTGATCGCGGAGCATGCACGCTGGGCGATCAGGAAGCTGGGGCCGTGAAACGGGTTTGTTTACAGGATGAGCAAGATCTTTTTGAGAACAGCAAAGTGGTGCCTCGTTAAAATGCCCTGAGGCCGCATGGCAAAGGACACTCCCTCGGGATGCTTCGACTCCTCCTCCCTCCCCTTGGGCAAGCTCAGGGTCGGTCGGAGTCGCTCAGCATGACAGAGGTTGATGGCCTCTTATGGCTCAACTGCGCGATGCAACGCAACGATTCGCATTCATATAACTAGCTGGAAGCGAAACCCAGGTGCAAACCAGGAGGCCTGCCCTATCTAACCACCTTCCAAGTAAAGAAAAGTGAGTTTACACAGGGTTTACCACGAGCCCGGCTGAAGTGTGGTTTCATATGACCAATCAACACCAGGTTCCCGAATGAATGTGATGTTTGCTTAGGAGAAGAAAGTGAACTTTGCAACGAACCAAACATACCCGCCGCCGCGCACGAAAGCGGTGAGGACCCTGGTTGTAGACGATTCGCCGGATTTGCTCGAGGTGTTCTGCGCCCTGCTGGCCAAACAGCCTGAGATTGAGGTTGTGGGCACGGCGGAAAACGGCGTGGAAGCGCTGCGCAGATCGGCCAAGCTGCACCCTGACCTGGTCCTGATGGACGTGACCATGCCGGAGATGGACGGCGTTACCGCGGCCAGCCTGATGGCGAAATTTCCCAACCGCCCGCACGTGATCCTGATGTCATCTGACGACAGATGTTGCGGCGAACATGAACTGGACGAGTCGGGAGCCGAGGCTTTCATCTTCAAGCCCCGGTTCCGGCAGCAATTTCCGTCCGCGCTGGAAGCCATGAGGGCGGTGGGCGCGAACTAGAACATGAAGCGCAGCCATGAATCCGTGCTCCACCCCACCAAGGACAATTCTAGAAATGCTTTAAACCACCTGGCCGGCATCATACCTTTCATTCAAGCAACAAATTTATAACCAAACCCGGGCACCGTGGCGATCAACTGCGGCTGCCTGGGGTCGGATTCCAGTTTCTGCCGCAGGCTGGCCACGTGCACGTCCACGGTGCGGGTGAAAGTCTCAGCGCTGTAACCCCAGACTTCCTTGAGGATTTCACCGCGGGAGACCGTGGTGCCGCGGCGCTCAATAAGATAGCGCAAGAGCTGGAATTCGCGGGCGGAGAGCGAGACCGGTTTGCCATCGCGCAGGATTTCAGTTCCGGGAAGGTCCACGCGCACGGGACCAAAATTGAAGACGCCGAATCCCGGCGGACGACCCGGGGCGCGGCGCAACAAAGCTTCCACGCGGGCCATGAGTTCCGCCATGTCAAAGGGCTTGGCCACGTAGTCGTCGGCGCCGATCTTCAAGCCTTGTACTTTGTCCGCGCTCTGGCCGCGCGCCGTGAGCATGAGGATGGGCGTGATCACGCCGGCAGCGCGGACCTCACGACATACTTCAAAGCCGTCTTTGCGGGGCAGCATCACATCGAGCATGATCAGATCAAAGGGAGAGTCGACGGCCTTGCTGAGCCCCTCCACGCCATCACGGGCCACTTCCACGGCATATCCTTCGGCGCGCAGACGGTCGCTGAGCACCATGACCAAGGCCTGTTCGTCTTCCACCACCAGGATCTTCTGTTTCATCGGTGCGTCCACCTTCTATACTTGGGCCGGAGTTGCCGCCACGGTTTCATTCTCAGCTAGCGAGTGAGCGATCGCGGGAAGATGCAAGGTAAAGGCGCTCCCCTCACCCAGTTTGCTGCGAACGGTCAGCTTGCCGCCCATGGCCTCAGCAATGCGCCGGGCCAGCGCGAGCCCCAGACCGCTGCCGCGAATCTGCGCCTCGGCAACCTGAGTGCTGCGAAAGAAAGGCTCAAAAATGTGGCGGGCATCGCGTTCGCTGATGCCGATGCCGCAGTCGGCGACGGTAATCTGGACCTCGCTATCGCTGCCTGAGACCGGGGCCAGTTCCGCGCGCACGGCCATCCAACGGGCCTCGCCGCCGTATTTCACAGCATTGGTGATCAGGTTCTGCAAGCAGGTCACGAGCGCGGCGCGGTCGCCCATCACGCCGGGCAAGCCGGGAGCGACGCGGCGTTCCACACTGAAACCAGCCGCTTGGATGGTCTCAGCAGTATTCTCGAGAGCTTTGTCCACGATCTCTTGCACCGTGAGCGGAGCAAGATTAAAGCGATAATGCTGGTTTCTGCTTGCCGCGAAGGTGAGCACCTGTTCCACCAGGTGGATGAGCTGGCGGGCGGAGCTCTTGATAGCGCCGCCGTATTGCTGCATCTGCTGGCGGCCTTCCACCACGCCATCGGCGATGTTGTCCGCGGCCGAAGTGATGACCGCCAGCGGGGTGCGAAGCTCATGCGATACCGCGGCGACAAAATCCATCTGCATGCGCGCCAGCGACTGCGCGCGACGGCTATTGATGAGCAGCACGAGCATGCTGGCGCCCAGCAACAGGACCACGCTGCAACTGACGGCGAGATTGCGCTGCCGCATGCCGTTGACCGCAGCTTCCAGAGAGCCTTTGCGGTGGCGCGCGATGATGTACCACTCGTCATCGTCAGCGCTGTAGTGCAGGGGCTCGATGCGAATGGGCCAAAGGGCTTCGCGGCTTTCCGCCGCCTCCATCCTGCCGTCATGGGCTATTCGGTGATAGGCGGGAAACAGAATCAAGTCGCCGGAGCGCAGGGTGGGGCCGAGAGGCGGACCAAAAACGCGGATGGTCTCGTCCGGCGTGGCGCCGCCCTGGCTGGGAAAACCGGAGTCACTGGAATAAATGGGCTGGTGTTTTGCACCGGTCACCACAGCCACCTGGTAAGAGGACTGCCGTGAATTGCCAAAATGCCGCTGCACGAGCTCGGGAAGAATGTGTCCGGTGAGGACCGGGCGATTGAGCCCCACCACCACCCAATCAATGAGCGCAGGCTGAGTGTGGGCGCCTATGCGCGGAGGCCGATGCAAGATGGGCTGGGCAAGGGCGAAGGCATCCTGGTCCACCAGAAGGGGAAAAGATGGTCCGTGTCCGCCAGCTTGATCGCGCAGCTCTTCCGGCGACTTCAAGTGAGACGCGGCAACCGCCAACTCGGCCGAGATGGAAAGCAAGCGGTCGTGCAGAGCTTCAAGGCCAGGCGGCCAGGCTGCGGGCTTGAATTCTCCCGTGGCCGGATCGAGGCGCAGAAGATGAGGAAGGCCTGCGCCCTCGTTTTCCAGGACAAAGACATTCGCAATCACATTGGGATGCGGCGCGGTGCGGGTCCAGGAATCGTATTGTTGGGCGTATTGGCGGCGACGCTCGCGGGCTTGCGCCTGTGGATCCATTTGCAAGCGCAGGCAGAAGCCGGCGATCTCGCGATAGAGATCGTCGCGCCAGCGCATCATGGTGGACTCCAGGTCGAGTTCCATGCGCTCACTGGCAGCCTGGCTGACTTCTTTGCTCCAGCGATACTGCATCGCCGCCAGGACGATCAGCACCGCGGTGAGCGCCAGCACCACCACGTACCACTGCAGCCGCTCTTTCCAGCGCATTCGCATCACGACTCAACCAACCCCGCACCGGCCAGCTTTCGCCCTCCCCGGAGCAAACAACAGAATAGACTTGGGGGACGGCACGCAAGCTGAAGTTCTGTAAAGTGCGGTAATCTTCAAGCGAGATTAAGCAATTCAACTGACCCAATGCTGTGATCCTGAGCACAGGCCGGCCCAGACTGCAAATGTTCACCACACAGGGCCAAAAACCGATCATTCTATTGCGGCACTTTTGCCTCGCTCCCAGCGGACGCTGAGGGCTTGACACGTGCACTGATGGCAACCAGTGTTCCCGTGGCCGTAAGCGGCAGGACCAAAAAACTGGCCGCGCTGCAAGCGGGGCAAACGCGGCCAAACTGAGTAACGGGTCAACGCAATTGATGAAATTGCGAGGATTACTTGCAGACATTACAACATAAATCTTCTTTAATGTTTGTAAACTCTATGTAAACAAAGGAGTTATATCACATTGCGAGTGTGATTTGGATCACACCAGGCGCTTGACGTTGCGCTTGCGGCAGTCTTCGCAGAGGCCGTAAATCTGGAAGGTGTGGCGAGTAGCGTGAAAATGGTACTTGTGCGCGATTTCCTCTTCCAGTTTGCCGACTTCCGGCAAAAAGAACTCCACGGACGCGCCGCACTCGGTGCAGACCATGTGGTGGTGGTTGCGACGGTTGAACTGGTGTTCGTAACGGGCCACGCCGTCATGAAAAGCGACTTCACTGGCCAGTCCGCATTCGGCCAGCAGCTTGAGGGTGCGATAGACGGTGGTGAAGCCGATCTTGGCGTCCTTCTTGCGGACGAGCCGGAAAAGCTGGTCGGTGGAAAGATGGTCGCGCGTCTCCAGAAAGGTGTGGAGGATGGTGTCGCGCTGCTCGGTGTGCTTGAGACCGACCCGCTTGAGGTGGCGATAAAAGATTTCTTCAGCCTCGCGCATGGCTTCGCGCGTGGGCGGGGCATGGTCGTCAATCCGTCGTTGCAGCATCAGGTGATTTCGCCCCGGAAGCAGCGAGGGCGGTAAATGAAATTGAAAATCATTTTCAATTATAACGATGCCGGCCCTTAGCGCAAAAGCAATTCTGGCTGCCCGGGGGACTTAAACTGGAGTTTCAAGACTATCCGAGGAGGAGGAACGTGATCAGACCGGCGCGTCTCGCAGCGGCGACCCTGGGCGGGATCGTGGCGTTCCTCGCGAGCTTCGTTCTATTTAACGTGGTCTTCTTACTTTATGTGGAGAATCGATATCCTCACCCCGGCTCCACGGCGGGTGCGGCTGCATTCTATTACGGACTGCCCGTGGGAGCGACCGCTGCTGCCTTTGTTTTTCTCATGATCCTGATCAAGACTCGAGCCTGGTGAGCAAGAGCCCACTCTGTATTCACAAAATCCCTGATTGTGGGTTTGAGCGGCTTTCCCTTACAATCGCAAACCATGGCCACGTCCACAGTTGCTGCTTCCACCGGCCGGCGCAGTCTCGGCAGAATAATCTTCAGAACGATTCTGGTTTTGTTGCTTCTGGTCATCGTGGCCGGTACAGGAGTCTGGTTCTGGTTCTACCACACGGCGCGCGCTTCCCTGCCGCAGCTTGACGGCAGTATCACGCTGGCGGGGCTGAAGTCGGCGGTGACGGTGACGCACGACGCCCACGGCGTTCCGCACATTGCGGCCAGCAGTCTGGAAGACCTGTTTTTTGCCCAAGGCTACATCACGGCGCAAGACCGGCTGTGGCAGATGGACATGACGCGCCGATCGGTGGGAGGCGAGATGGCGGAGATCCTGCCGGCCGCGAGCGCACCGCCGGCGCCGGTATCGCGCACCACGGCGGCACCGCGTCCGCGGCTGACGTGGGTGGACTACGACAAGCAGCAGCGCATCCTGCGGCTGCGCGCCGTGGCAGAACGCGTGGCGGCGCAGCTTACGGAACGCGATCGCGCATTCTTTGAAGCGTATGCACGCGGCGTGAACCAATACATCGAGCGCCACCGCAACAATCTGCCGCTGGAGTTTCACGCGCTGAGCTATACGCCGCGTCCGTGGAGCGCCGCGGATTCGATCATGGTGGGAATCGGCATGAGCCAGATCCTGAACCCACAG
>DASVFK010000069.1:0-2407 GCA_036380095.1 Candidatus Angelobacter sp.
AAACCTCCTTTAGGTGTGGCCAGAACCGCCTTTTTGCTTCGTCCGGGTGGTCCCGGCAAAAAGAACTGGCAATGGCAGGGAGGCTGCATGTGAGCCCGTGCAACCGCCGGCTTTCTCTGACCAGTACCATGATTTCAGGGCCGGTCTCAGGAGCGCCATCCCATACAGTTCGCTGGAAACGGCTGAATTTTTTCGGAGTCACAGGTGGGAAGATTTACTGATAGCCAAATGCCGGGGTCGGATGTCGAAGCCCGGGTCAGCCAGGGGGATAGGATGTGGGTAGGCTCTAGCAATCACGAATCCGTCTTGCGAATCCCTGCAACTTACGAGATAATAACGGTTTAGTCCGAACCAAGGAAAGGATTCGAGCAAAAAGTGCTAATGATACGATTGGCGCGCATTGGTGCGCGCAAGCAGCCTTATTACCGCGTGGTGGTGATCGAAAAGGAACGCGCGCGCAATGGTCGCTCCGTGGAAGTGGTGGGTCTTTACAACCCGCGCACCAGCCCGGCCACGATCAACCTGAAGCGCGACCGCATCGACTATTGGGTTTCCAAAGGGGCGCAGTGCTCTGAGACCGTCAGCCGCCTGCTTTCCAAGTCGCCTGCCACAGCGGACACCGCGGCCTAGTACACGGAAGTTGTTTTCTTCCCGGAAAAGCGACAGCAAGTTTGTAAGCGGCCCCAAGCACAGCGACGAAGGACGAGTCTATGACCGAAACGGGCGGCGATATGCGTATGCTCGTGGAGCAGATTGCTCAGGCCCTGGTGGATGCTCCCGGTGAAGTCAAAGTGGAGGCAGTGGAAGATGGCGACGCAACCGTACTGGAACTGCGCGTGGCCCAGACGGACCTGGGCAAGGTGATCGGCAAGCAGGGACGGACGGCCAAATCCATTCGCACCATCCTGGGCGCAGCCAGCATGAAGCTGAAAAAGCGCTACATGCTGGAGATCGTGGAAGATTAGCGGATTGGGTGACGGGGTATTGGTCCGGTCATTGAGTAAGTCGGATTTCGTGCAATGACGCCGGCTCCCCAAACCGAGTTCGTGACCATCGCCAAAGTCATCAAACCCCAAGGGCGGCGAGGAGAGGTGGCGGCAGCGCTGCTGACCAGTTTTCCGGAACGGTTTGCCGCGCGCGAGCGGCTGTATGCCTTGAGCGCCGATGGGAAACAGCGGCGGGAGCTGCACCTGGAAGACCATTGGTTCCACAAAGGGCAAGTGGTGTTGAAGTTCGCCGGCGTGGACGAGATCAGCCAGGCCGAAAAGCTGGCCGGCAGCGAGATCCAGGTGCCGCGCGAGGAACGCGCCGCGCTGGAAGGCGATTCGGTTTACGTCAGCGATCTGGTGGGATGCGTGGTGTTCGATACTGGGCGCGAGATCGGTACGATCCGCGACGTCCAGTTCGGCAGCGGAGAAGCGCCGCTGCTGGTGATCAAGGGAGCCAGGGAGCATCTGGTCCCACTGGCCGCGGCTTACATCGAGAAGATGGCGCTCGCGGAAAAGCGCCTGGAGATGAAGCTGCCGGAAGGCATGCTGGAGCTTGACGCACCGCTGAGCCAGGAAGAGAAAGAGCGGCAGAAACATCAAGATTGAGACCCGCCGATGAAGTTCGAGATCGTAACGATTTTTCCGGACTTTTTCCGCGGGCCGCTGGATTACGGCATCGTGCGCCGGGCGCGCGAAGCGGAGCTCATTGAAATATTGCTGCACGACCTGCGCGAGTTCACCACGGACCGGCATCGCACGGTGGATGACCGGCCCTTTGGCGGCGGCGAAGGCATGGTGCTGAAGCCGGAGCCGCTGTTCAAGTGCGTGGAGTCGCTGGGTATGGCGCCGCGCGACGAACGGATAGCTCGCCAGGCGCGCGAGACCGTGGTCCTGCTCTCGCCGCAGGGAGAGATATTCACCCAGGCGCTGGCGCAGGAGCTGGTTGGCCTGGAGCGGATCGTGATGATCTGCGGCCGCTATGAAGGCGTGGATGAACGCGTGGCGGAAGGGCTGGCCGATCGCGAGATCTCGATCGGCGATTACGTGCTGAGCGGCGGGGAACTGGGCGCGGCGGTGATCGTGGATACGGTCACGCGGCTGGTGCCGGGAGCGCTGGGCAATGAAGCCTCGGCGGCCCAGGAGAGTTTTACTGCCGGAGAGAAAGCCGGCACGGCAGGGCCGGACAGTACGTGCGGCTCCGGCGGATTGCTGGATTATCCGCATTACACGCGGCCGGCAGAGTTTCGCGGGATGCAGGTGCCGGAGGTGCTCATGGGCGGCAACCATGAGCAGATCCGCAAATGGCGGCGGCGAAGGCATGGTGCTGAAGCCGGAGCCGCTGTTCAAGTGCGTGGAGTCGCTGGGTATGGCGCCGCGCGACGAACGGATAGCTCGCCAGGCGCGCGAGACCGTGGTCC
>DASVFK010000070.1:0-11044 GCA_036380095.1 Candidatus Angelobacter sp.
CCAGACCGCGAATGCCCGCAAATTGTTGATTTCAGGCAAAAAGCCTCCTTGACGCGGGAATCTATTTGGGGTGGAATAAAAGGGCCATGACCAAAGCCGATCTGATTGAAGAAGTCTCACGCGTGGTAGAACTTACCCGCAAAGACAGCGAGATCATCGTGGAAACGATATTTGATAGCGTAGTCCGCTCCCTGCGTGCGGGCGACAAGATCGAGATCCGCGGCTTTGGCAGTTTCCGCACGCGCCAACGCAAGCCTCGTGTTGGCCGCAACCCCAAGACCGGCGCGCGGGTGGAAGTCCCGGCCAAGAAGATCCCGTTCTTCAAGCCGAGCAAGGAGTTGAAAGACATCATCAACCATGGCGCGCATGCCGCTGCCGCGGCCCCGCCGGAAAACAAGTAAGCCGGCGCCGCTTCACCGCAACTCCCGTTCTCAGCTCACTGTTTCCCTTTGATTCCGATCACCGCCATCATGCGGCCGGTGCGGCCCTTTTCCGCGCGATGAGAAAAGAAGCGTGATGTGCCGCAGGCGGTGCAGTCCGGCAACGCGACGATCTGTTCCCTGGGAACGCCCGCAGCCAGCAGTTGGCGGCGGTTGGCTTCCCGCAAGTCCAGGTGCAGCTTCAGGCAGGGATCGCCGTGTCCGGGAGCGCGCTGGTTCAGGAAGAGCAAAGGATATTTTTCGCGCACCGCGTCGGATTCTTTCACTTCGCGGAACAGCTCGCTGCCGTACGTAAACTGTGATTCAAACTTTGTCCTCAGCTCTTCGCCTACTTCATAGCAGCATTGCTGGATGCCGGGGCCGATGGCGGCGCGAACGTCTTCGGGTCGCGTGCCGAATTCACGACGCATCAGGCCCACGCCTTTTTCTACGATGCGGGCTGCTGTACCGCGCCATCCGGCATGAAACGCGCCCACGGCTTTGTTCCTGCTGTCCACCAGCAGCACGGGCAGGCAGTCCGCCGTGAGAATGGCCAGCACGATTCGCGGTAGACAGGTGATCAGGCCGTCGCCGGTGAGATTGGCGTCGGGCAGCGAACGTACCACGTGGACTAGGTCAGAGTGGACCTGGCGCAGAGCAATCAACGGCCAGGGTGTTCCCTTGCCGGCCGCGCCCAGACTGGCAAGCAGCCGGCGGCGGTTCTCTTCCACGTGCTCGCGCGTGTCGTCCTTGGTAAAGCCGAGGTTGAGGGTCTTGATAGCGCCGTAGCAGGTGGTGACGCCGCCGGCGCGCGTGCTGAATGCATGGACCAGCCACGGTATTCTTTTCAGGGCCGGCGCCTGGAGCACGCGAGGCATGCTGCCTTTCGACACGCGCTTGGCCGGGCGTTTGCGGGCGGCGGTTGCCATGTTTCCATTGTAACGACCGCTTTGATTGCCCGCAGGCGCGTGGCGCGTTATTCTGCCTTTGCAGGCAGGCCTTATGCGGGAAGCGCTGTTTCGTGTTGCCACTTACAATACCCACAAGTGCCGCGGCATGGATGGGCGCATCCGTCCACACCGTGTGGCCCAGGTGCTGCAGGAGCTTGAGGCCGACGTGATCGCCTTGCAGGAGGTGGCCAGCCTGAGCGGCGGGCGCAAGGAGCAGAACCAGGCGAAATACCTGGCTGAAGCCGTGGGCTTTCAGTATCACATCGGTGAGACGCGCAAGTGGCGTGGGGCAATCTACGGCAATGTTGTGCTCAGCCGTTTCCCGGTGAAAGAAGTGGAGGTCTACGATCTGACGGCGTCGCGTCGCGAGCCCCGCGGCTGCATCCGCTGTGACGTGGAAGTCTCTCCCGGAAAGATTGTCCACATCTTCAACATTCACCTGGGGACCGGCTATCTGGAGCGGCGCAAGCAGGCGCACCTGCTGGTGAGCCGCGAGGTGCTGCTCTCGCACAAGCTGAAACATCCACGGCTGGTCATCGGCGACTTCAACGAGTGGACCCGCGGCCTGGTCTCGCGCATGCTGCAACAGAAATTCGAGAGCGTGGACGTGCAACTCCATCTCAACCGGCGGCGGACTTATCCCGGTGTGCTCCCCATCATGCATCTGGACCATATGTATTTTGACCGTGCACTCTCGCTCGAAGAATTCATGCTCCATCGCAGCCGGATGGCGTTGATGGCATCTGACCACCTTCCGCTGGTGGCGGAGTTTCGCGCCGCAACCAGGCAGGCGGCCGCCCGTGGCTGAACAAACGAGTGCAACCTCCACCGCTTCCCGGGCGCTGGCCTATTGCGTTTTCCAGGAGCAAAATGGCATCGCGCTTCCCACAACCGGGGTGGGCGGCGCGCAGGTTCGTGAGATTGCGCTCGGCGGGTTGCGGGCGCTCTGGTCGGAGGTGGAGTGGCCCTTTGCGCCGGCCGGACTGCAGAGGCACGCGGTGGAGTTTCATCAAGTTGTGCACCAGGTCTTTGCTCGCGCGGCGGTTGCGCCGTTTCCGTTGTTGACCATCTTTGATGACCGGAGCACGCTGGAGAGTTTTTTCACGACCTGCGCGCCCACCATCACGGCTGATCTGGAACGTTTGCACAACATGGTGCAGATGGAGTGCGTGCTGTACGTGATCGGCACAAAAGCGCATGCCGGTCCTGAACCAGAATTGCTGCAAAGCCTGGAGCATTCGCTGGCCCAGACGCAACAGGCCTTTGGCTTGATCAGCCCGGACGTACGGGTTCGTGCAGTGAAAAGCGGCCGGCGGATCTTCGCCCTGGTAAGGCGCGGCAGAGAAGAAGAGTTCCGCGCGATCGCAGAAAGCCTTCCGCTTCCGGAGCGCATTTCACGCCGGACCGCCGGACCGCGGCCGGCAGCCGAGTTTTTGAGCCAACCACTGCGCGCTCCGAACAGTACCGAGGGACGCGCCAACAACTTGGGCAGCCAACCCTGAAAGCAGCAGCTTGCATCTTACTTTTGTGCGTAGTTGAACCAGGGGACATGCGTAGCTGCGACAATGTTATGACACTGCCTGGGCTGACAGTGAGCGCCCAGCCTATGAAGATGCGAGCACATCGCACGCATGGTCGCCGGGCAGTCTCTTCCTTCTCTTTCCTGAGATAACATGTGAGAAAAAGTTTTTTTGTCATCCTTCGCGACCAGTCGAACCTGCCCGGGCTTCTACTGCGGCACGCTCACGAGACATCACAGGTGGAAGAGTGCATGGGCTTTTGAGAAGGAGGCCTTGATATGGCGGTGCAGCGAGTGTCCGGCGGCTCCAGTCTGGTCGACGTCTTGGACCGGATTCTGGACAAGGGAATCGTCATCGATGCCTGGGCGCGAATCTCGCTGGCCGGCATTGATCTGGGTGCTGGAAAGACGCGCCTGGCGGTAGCAAGACCGGATGGCTGCTTGGAGAGCGCCTTGGCAGGCGGACCAGCAGGCGCTCTTGACCCTGCCAAATCTGGCACTGCTGGGGAAAAGAAGCGCGTACGCAGGCGACGATAAAGACTGGGGGAAATCGTGGCGACGGCTGAAATGATGTTCCAGCCTCAACGCGCGCTGCGGCGGCGAGAACGCCGGCAGCGCAGCGCGCTGCTGCGGCTTCTTCAGGTGGCGCGCCCAGAGGAGGTCTTTCCTCTTCTGCTGCAAGAGATCTTGGGTCTGGGATTTCCTCGGGCCATGGCTTTGGAAGCCGACATTGACACCGGCAACATTGTTCCTGCCGCAACCCTGAGGTGGCCGAAGCTTGAAGTCGAGAAGCTCTCCTCGGCGCTACCCAGGACGGGGCAGCCGCTGACCACGGTACTTCACCGAGCGCATCCAGCGGTGCTTCCCAGGAGCGAATTCTGGGCTCGGCCGATTTACCTTCACCCTGTCCTCTACACCAGTCCAAGAGCCTGCCGGGAAGCCGGACACCGGCGCAAGGCGTCCTGCCTTGCAGTGCGCAATTTCCGGCACGAGCGGCCTATACGCCTCGAAGAACAAGTGTGCTCCGCCTGCCACGCGCGCGGTCATGCAGGCTGGGTGGTGGTGGAGCTCAACCGCAACAACAGCGAGGCCGACCTGCACGAACTGGGCGAGCTGATTGAGCTGTCAGGGCATCTCCGTTCACGCCTGTTGAAGGCGGAGCAGGATGATCACCGTATGCGAGAGATGGAGGTCGCAATCGCGAGGATGGGCACGGTGATGCAAAGCATGGCCGATCCGGTGGTCCTCACCGACCTCCACCATCGCCTGATCATGCAGAATGCGGCGGCAGAGCGCCTGTTCAAACCGCAGGGCAAAATGAGCGAGGGCATGGGGCGCGCCGTGGAACTGAACAACCTGCTCTTCTCCGCGGCCCTGTCGTCCCTGGTTATTTCCGGCGGCGGCGCCTATCACGACCTCACGCTGGTGGACGTGACGGAAGGAGAAGAGATGCTGTTTGAGGCCGTGTCCGCGCCCACTTACGGTCCTGACGCCGCGCAAACCGGCACGGTCACGGTAATGCACGATGTCACCGACCTTCGCCGCGCGGACGAGGAGCTGCGCGCCAACTACGAGAAGCTGCGCCAGACGGAGGAGATCGTCCATCTGGAACGCGACCGGTTGAACCTGATTATCGAAAACGTGGGCGATCCCATCATTGTCTGCGATCGCCAGGCGCGGATTGTAGTGCAGGAGCGCCTGGCCGAGGAACTCTTCGGTCCTGGCCCCGAGTCGCCGCGTTCCCCGGCCCAGGCCGGCAACCAGGCACAGCTGCATGATTGCATCGCCAGGTTTGTGGCTTCCTCGGCCGAGCGCGAGACTGCGCCCTTGTGTCTTTTCCATCCCGCTCTCAAGCTGGAGA
Source organism: Candidatus Angelobacter sp. (assembly GCA_036380095.1). Lineage (GTDB taxonomy): Bacteria > Acidobacteriota > Terriglobia > Terriglobales > Acidobacteriaceae > Angelobacter. The sequence goes on from DASVFK010000070.1 coordinate 4,750, forward strand.
TCGAATACGATGCGCGCATGGGTAAGATCTTTGACGAAAATGGACAAGTGTCTTACACAGTGACCGTTCTGCGCGACTTGACGGCGCTACGCCGCGTAGAGCAGCTCAAGATGGAACGGCGGATGCTGGAGGTGGAAAAATTCGCGGCCACCGGCCGCCTGGCTGCCACCATCGCCCATGAAGTCAACAACCCCATGGAAGCCATCAAGAACGCCATCTACTTGCTTGCCGGCGCCATACCGGAGAACGCCAGGCCGGTGTACAACATCCTGCAATCGGAAACGGAGAGAGTTGCCAGGATTGTGCGGCAGATGCTCGGGCTGTATCGCAACGCTGAGCACGCCAAACCGGCCAACCTGAACACCATCATTGAGGATACGCTGTTGCTGCTCAATCGCCAGTTGCAACGCGCCAGGGTGCAGATCGTCTCCGACTTGCGCCCCTTGCCTCAGGCCGTGGTGGCTGCCGACCAGATGCGCCAGGTACTTTCTAACCTGGTAATCAACGCGCGCGACGCCATGCCCCAGGGCGGCAGGCTGCTCATCCGCACGCGCCATGTTCCCGGCCACGATGGTCTCTACGGCTGGATCCGCATCCTTGTGGCCGACACGGGAACCGGCATCCCCCAGGAGATGATTCGGGCCATTTTTGAGCCCTTCGTCACCACCAAAGGAGAACGAGGCACGGGCCTCGGCCTGTGGATCGTCAAGGGGATTGTGAATCACCACACCGGCAGGCTTTCCGTGAGAAGCAGGGAAGGCGTAGGATCGGTATTCAGAATCGACTTGCCGGTCGTGAAACCTTGAGCGTGGAACACCAATACCGCATCCTGGTGGTGGATGACGAGTCTTCCGTGCTGATTACCTACCGCTTGATCCTGGAGCGGCAGGGATATCAGGTGGCCGCCTGCCGCACTTCGCGCGAGGCGATTGAAACTTTGCGCGGCGAGGAGTTTGACCTGGTTCTGTGCGACTACTCGCTGGAAGAGCAGCATACGGGTTTTGAAGTGATCGCGGCGGCGCGGCAGCGCCAGGCCAATGTGCCTGCTGTGCTGCTCACCGGCTACGCCACCCGCGAGACGGCCGAAGAGGCCGCCATCCACAGCATCAACGTGCTGTTCAAACCCATCGAGATCGAAGAATTCCTCACCATGACCGCCGATTTGTTGGGCAAGGAAAAGTGACTCCGGGCAAGAAGCTGCGCCGTAAAAAGCCGGCCACAGGCAAAGCGCCGGCACAGGCCAATGTTTCAGCCTCCAGGCCCGCCCCGCCCCGCCGCCAGGAAGGCTGCTACGTCTACGGCGTGATCGCGTCAGGAGCGCCGCCCGCTTGCGCCAAGAGCAGCCTCGGCGGCGTAAGTGAAGACGTGTATACCGTTCACCATGGCGGGCTGGCCGCAGTGGTCAGCCGCGCGCCGGCCTTCATCCTTGACCCCACGCGGGAGAACGCCCTGGCCCACGAGCACGTCCTGGAAACAGTGCTCGGAAGCCACACGGTGGTCCCCATGAGCTTTGGCGCTGTGTTTCGCAAGGAGGACAGCGTGCGGGAATTCCTCCGCGCCTTGCAGCATCCGCTACAGGAAGCCTTGCGCCGTCTGCAAGGCAAGCTGGAGTTCGGGCTCAAGGTGGTCTGGGACCGCGATCGCATTGTGGACGACCTTAAACGCGGCCACGATGAGATTCGCCGCTTCCTCCAGGAACTTGCGCGTAAGCGGTTGGAGTCAGCGTATTTTGCGCGCGTGCAACTGGGCCGGATGATGGAAAAGGCCCTGGCGGAACTTGCCGCCGGCTACACCGCGGACATCCAACGCGAGCTGCGCGCGGTCTCCGTGGCCGCATGCGGCAACAAGCCCATCGGCGACAAGATGATCCTGAACGCCGCGTATCTTGTCCCGCGTGAACGCCAGGCTGACTTTGACGCCGCCGTGGCCCGTGCCGGCCAGAAATTCCACGACCGCCTCAACTTCAAATACACCGGCCCCTGGCCGCCTTACAACTTTGTCAACATCCGTCTGAAGCTGGAGCGCGGCAAGGCCGGGTAACGCAGCTACGGCAGGCGATCGGTTTGGCCCTTTATGCCCAGGTGCCGCCCTCGCCGTACTTGAAGTCAATCTTCTCGCAATACAACTCGCATTTCACCCGTCTGATGTTCTCGTTGCCCGCCTCGGGCTTGTCTGGAGCCACTTTGAAGATGCCCAGACCATGAAAGTCCAGCGTGAACAGCGTTTCGCGCAGGTCCTCGGTGAGGTACTCCAGCTGTCCGCTCTTCCGGCTCGCCGCCATGCGATTGGCGCCGGCAAGAGATTCTTTGTGCCAGGCGAGGAGCGTGGCCGCGTGCTGTTCCGGCAAAGAGACCACCAGGTTAGGGACCTCCAGCTTCGCCGGCTCTTTCTGCACTGCCCTCATTTCCCCCACCGGGTTATCAACCACCTTTTGTTTGATGGTGATGGCTTCAATCTTGTTGACGCGCGTGCAATCCAAACCGGCGATCTGCAAGCGGAAGTTTGCCGGGAGCCACGCCTTCTGCCGCACTGTGCGCTGGGCCACCGGGAGATCGAGCTTGCCGGCTCGCTTCTCCACCATGCGCGTGGTTTCAGGCGTGATCTTAATGGTCATCTTGGCCGCGTCTTTCGATGCAGCATCGAGCGCGGGAAAGCCGACTTCGGTAATCAATGCGTGGAAGAACTCGAGTGTGGAGACAATGTTGCCGTCGTAGTCGCAGGCGTGGATCGCTCCGTCCTTGCGCATGTGTTTGTTGTCAAGCGAGGCTTTGATCCATTCGTAGAACGGCTTGGACATGCCGCTGCCGCAGTTGACGGTGATGTCTTCGTACTTCACTCCGGCGATGTGCTTGCGCTCGTCAGTGGCCGCGGTCTTCTGCGTAACGGCGTCGCTGGTGGCATGGCCGCCTTCCACAGACTGGATCCAGCCGGCCATGGCTCCATCCAGGATCACGCCGTAGCGCCCCGTGGTGATGCTGCGGCCAGGGGCGGTCAAAGGGCTTGCGGTCTGCGGGCTGGCGATCTGCGCTTTGGCAGGCTGTTGGGCAAAGAGAGCGCTGCGGCTGAGCCCGCTCAGCGCGGCTCCTGCCCCAATTGCTCCCACAATGGTCTTTCCCAGGAATTCGCGGCGAGAATGTTTTTTCATGGAAGTTTCGCCGATTGTAGCAAGCCAGCCTTCGCCGCCACAAAATAAACTCCGCCCTGAGAATTACCAGAGTTTGGCAACTGCGCACGCCGAAGGCTCGAGTCACCTTACCGTCAGCACCGGGCAGCGGGCGCCGGCGATGACGCGATAGGCCGTGCGCTCTCTGAGCACACCGGGCCGGAAGGCGTTGCGGATGCCCATGGCGATCAAGCCTGCTTTTTTCTCCTCGGCAACGCGCAGCACGGTTTCCGCGGTATTTCCCGCAGCCACAACAAACTCCGGCTTTAAGGCAGCCAGTTCCGGAAAGCCGGTGCTCATCTCGGCGCGTCGCGATTCGGCCAGCGCCTTTTGCTCCTGCGGGACCACATGCAGCACCGTGATTCGCGCCCCAAACTGACCGGCCAGCAAAGCGATGTACGGCACGGTCTTTTTGCTGAGTTCGGAAAGATTGGTGGGGAACAGGATGTGTTTGAACGGCTCTTCCGCAACCTGCGCCATGCCCGGCCCCACGGTGAGGATGGGGCACGTGACAGCACGGCATATTTCTTCCGTGGTTGAGCCCAACAGCATCTTGCGCAGGCCGGTGCGGCCACGTGTACCCGCCACCACCAGGTCAATATCGCCCTGGTTGACAATTTTCAAAAGCTCAGCTTTAAAGTCGCCTTCCGCCAGCACCAGCGCCGGCTGCAGGCCCTTGAGCTCCGGCATCAGGCGCAGCGCCGCCAGGTTCTCGGCGGCCTCCTTGCCCGCAGCCTCATACAGGTGAGGATCGGCCAGCCCCGCGGAGAGCGGCGCCGTGGCCTCAATGTGGCAAAGGTGCAGCTTCCCGCCGAAAGCCCTTGCGATCTCTCCGGCATAGGGCAGTGCGTCGAGTGACGCGGGAGAAAAATCGGTGGCGAACAGAACGTTCTTCAGCTTGGGAACAGTGGGCGTGATCAGAATCGGCGCGGCCATGGATCACCTCTTTTGAGAACGGTGGGCCCTTGGCAGATTGTAACTCCGCGTGGGGCCAAGGCGGTGATGCGGATCACTGATGCGGGTGACGCGGGGCGGGAGTTCGGCTCCTGCAGGCAGACCGGTGGGCTAAAATGTCCTTAGCATGACCGTGGAAGAGCAAAGTCGGCTTTACGCCCTGGTGCAAAACCCGCCCAAGGACAGCAAGATTGAAGCAGCCAAACGCTTTGGCACTGATCTGACGCTCACCCTGCGCAACCTGGCCTTGACTCCTGATCAACGCGTAAAGGAGATGGAAGGGGCTCTCCGATTTGTAGAAGACCTGCAAAGAGCTGCCCGACGGACCAAACAATGATTGACTTCGAGGCGGCACTGAAAGCGCTGGCCGATGCCGGAGTGAATTTCATCATTGTTGGGGGATATGCCGCCGCCGCCCATGGCTCCGCCCAGATCACCAAAGATCTGGATATTTGCTACGAGCGCAGTACCGAGAACCAGACACGTTTGGCTGCTTCGTTGATCGCATTGCACGCGCGGCTTCGAGATGTGCCGGAGGGCTTGCCGTTCGTTCTCGACCGCCAAGCCATTGCTCAAGGAATGAATTTCACTTTAACAACAGACGTTGGAGACATTGACGTCTTTGGCGAACTACCAGGAGTCGGTCAGTTTGCGGATCTGGCGCGCGATGCGGTCGCCATGGAGCTGTACGGCAGTACATTTCGAGTTGCCTCTTTGGGCGCGCTCATCCAATCCAAGCGTGCGGTCGGCAGGCCGAAGGACCTGAACGCTCTTTCCGAGCTCGAAGCGTTACAGGAATTAGACACACATCGCAAGTCGAACAAGAAGTCTTGAAGAAGCCGGTTCTATCTTTACGCGCTCGCCGTTCCCGCCGAGCCTAGCGGCAGAAAGTACTGCGTGCCGCGGATAGGTTCGCTCACGCGCCGCAACAGCTCCTGCAGGTCGGTGTGGCGCTCTACAAAATCAATGTCGTTGGTGTTCACCACCAGGAGGTCGGAGCCGGTGTAGTGAAAGAAGAAGTGTTCGTAGGCTTTGACCACTTCTTCAATGTAGTCGTCGCTCACCGCGATTTCTGCGGGCGCGTTCTTCTTGCGCAGGCGTTTCTTCAGCACCTCGGGCGACGCCTGCAGATAGATCACCAGGTCAGGCACGGGAATCTGCTCGCGGAAGTGGTGATAATAGCGGTTGTAGACCTCGAGCTCCTGGTCGCTCAAGTTGATGCAGGCAAAGATCTTGTCTTTCTCAAAGATGTAGTCGGCCACCACGGCGCGCTGCGAGTCCGGTCCCACTTCCAGGCCGCGCAACTGCTCGAAGCGGCGGACCAGGAAGGCAAACTGCGCCTGGAAGGCCGCGCCCCGTTCGCCCTGGTAAAACGAGCGCAGGAAAGGATTGTCTTCCGGTTCGATAACGCGCTGCGCGTTGAGCCGGTCAGCGATCACGTTGGCCAGCGTGCTCTTCCCCACGCGGATGGGGCCTTCTACGGCGATATACCGGGGCGGTTCAAAAAGCTTGGCCATTGTGCCGCAGCATATATCGCCGGACGGCTGCTGGCAATTGCGCGATCAGTTAACCGTGTGGAAAACGTACCGGCCCTTTGCCATGCGCGATTTGAGCGCTCGCTTTTTTCTTTTGGCAAGAATATGTAATTGGTGATGTAGAATTGGTAATTGGGTAATTGGGTAGTTGGGTAATTTGGTAATTGAGTAAATGAGAATTGCCGGTGCGTGACTGGTTTTTCAATTACCCAATTACCAAATTCAAAACGATGCTCGGCCTCATCACAGTCCTCGGCTCCGCCGCCGCTGCGGCCTACGCCGGATACGCCACCATGGCGCCCGAGTCGCAGCTTTATGGGCGCACCCTCACGCACGGCAGCGATCCCGCTCAATTGGCCCTTACCTTTGACGACGGGCCCAACGATCCCCACACACTCCGCCTGCTCGACGTACTGGCTCAGCACCAGGCCAGGGCGACGTTCTTCCTCATCGGGCGCTACGTGCGCCAGCGGCCGGATATCGCACGCGCCATCCAATCCGGGGGCCACGAGATTGGCAACCACACGGACACGCATCCCAATCTCATCTTTGTTTCGGAGGCGCGGCTGCGCCAGGAGTTGGAAAATTGCCGCAAGGCCCTGGAAGACGCCCTTGGCCGGCCCGCGCCGCTGTTCCGTCCGCC
>DASVFK010000071.1:0-18101 GCA_036380095.1 Candidatus Angelobacter sp.
AATTCCGGATTCGCTTCATTCCGGCTGGCGAACAGTCAGCACCGGGCACTCAGCTTCTGCGATCACGCGCGACGCCACGGCCCACGGCGAGCGGGTGTTGACCTCGCTCGATTTGGGGTGGCGCGCTCCCAGCACGATCAGGTCGGCCGGCCACGCGCGCGCCACTTCCAGGATGCACGGCGCCGCGGGTCCGTATTCGATCCTGCATTCCGGCTCAGCGGCCAGGTTCAACTCTCCAGAGATCACCTGTTTGAGCTCGGGAACAAGCTGCTGCCTTCTGCCCATGCCGGTGTCGCTCATCACGCGCATGACTGTCATTTTCGCCTGAAACTCCTTGCTGAACCAGCCGGCATAGAAATGAGATGCCGCGTTGGGCGCAAGGTCGGTGGCCAGCAGCACGCGCTCGATGTTATGCGGCCCGTTACCGGACACCTTGGCGTCAGGGCCGACGGTCAGCACGGGACAGGAGACGTTGCGAAAGACCTGTTCCGCCACCGATCCCTGAATCAATTTGGGGATACCAGTGCGCCCATGCGTTCCCAGGACCAGCAGGTCGATTTCAGTGCGCGCGACCACGTCATTGATCACCTCCCAGATACCGCCGTTGCGCAGCGAAATCTGCGTGGGCAGGCCCTGGAAGAGCGATTTAAGCACGTCCGTGGGATGCTGGGAGGCGTCGCGCAGTTCATGGAACGTGACCGCGAGCGCCTCCGGCTCCAGCAACTGGTAGGAGTCGGATCCGCTTACATGGATGGCGTGCAGGCGGGAGCCAAGACGCTGCGCCAGGCCTTGCGCGTATTTCAGCGCCTTTTCAGAAGAGGTCTCGGCGAGATCGGTGGCCAGAAGAACGTTCTTGAGCAAGAGGGAAACGGCAGGCTCGGCTGGCGTCATAGGGCACCTCAAGATACTTTATTAGTCTAGAACCGGCCAATCAGGCAAGATGTGACATTTATCACGCCCATGAGCCCGTCGAAAGGCGCTCTTTCGCCGGCAAGGTATGTTAACGTGCCTTGAGGCGGAATGGTAAGTTCCAGCGAAGCGCAGGCAAATCAGCGGTCGCAGCACATGGTGTTCGCGGTCCTGTCTCTTGGGGCGGCCGCAGCCACAACCATTCTTTACCTGTTTCGTGTCCCCTATTTCCGGCCGTACTTTGGCGGCATCAATCCGCCGGCGGCGATCGCTCTGACGGCCGTTCTTGGGGCCTTCTCCCTGCGTTTCCTCCTTACGCAGGGCTGGTTTCAGATCTACACGGGAGAAACCCGCCGCGGCATGATTCTCTCGGCGGCGGTGGCGACACTTTTTGCCGTTGTGGTGATCGCGGTCGATCTCACGGCCGGATTTCCACGCGATCTGAATGTTCCGGCGCCTTCCTCGTTGTTGTTCTACCCGGTGATGGCATACGTGGTAGAGATCTGCTTTCACGCGGTGCCGCTGGCGCTCTTGTTGTGGTTCCTGGGCAGGCCTTTCCAGGCGCTCGACCGCAAACGCCTGCTCTGGATGTGCCTCTGCCTCACCGCAACTCTGGAGCCGGTGTTTCAGGTGTGGACAGGGTACGCGGCAGGAAAGGCTTTCTCCTGGCTCGGGGTCTACGTTGGGCTGCAGGTTTTCGCGATCAATCTTCTTCAGTTGCTGGTCTTTTGGCGCTACGGCTTTGTCGCGATGTATTTCTTCCGGCTGGTCTACTACATCTACTGGCATATCGCATGGGGCTCCCTGCGATTGAAACTGCTTTTCTGAAAGCGGGAAAAGCCTGGCCGCGAATTTAACGCGAATGAACACAAATCAATTGAGGATTGTGATTTGATTCGTGTTCATTGGCCTTGATTCGCGGCTGAACCCTAATCGCGAAAAATCGGCGGCGTGTCGCTGATCTCAAAGGCTTCCTCGCTATGGGCCGCGGGAATCGCCTGCAGCAGGCGCAGGCAGCGGTTCCAGCGCAAGAGCGCATCGTCATTGCCAGGAGGACGCAGCTTCTCGGCTTCCTCAAAGCATTCCATGGCTTTTTCAAAACTGGCGAGCATGCTGTGGGCCAGATGCCCCGCGCGCATCTGCGCTTTGGCACGGCGCTCATGGAGAATGCCCAGATAATAGGCGCGCTCGTACGGACTGGTGAGCTGCTCAAAGCACGACTGCGCTTCCTGAAAACGGTCAGTCATGGCGCCGGTGAACTGGTCCGTAAGCGAGAGACCGAGCTGGCGCAGTCCCATCTGGTTAGCAGGATCAACCGCCAGCACGTCGCGGCAGATGGATTCTGCTTCTTCAGCCTGGTTCAGGTAGCGGTAATGCTGGATTTTTGAAAGGGCCTCGGGAATGCCGTTCTTGGAAATGCTTTTCAGTTGGCGTTCCATGATAGCTGCCTCACTACGATTTGTTTTTTACTTGTCTGCGCCACGAATCTTGCGCACCAGCCGCAGGATGGGGTCATAAAACTCGTCCACCACGCGCTCTTTCAGCGGGATGATGGCGTTGTCCGTGATGTGGATCTCCTCCGGACAAACCTCCGTGCAGCACTTTGTAATATTACAGAACCCGATGCCCAGTTCGTTCTTGAGCAGAGCAGCGCGGGAGACGCCATCCAGCGGATGCATCTCCAGCCCGGCCGTGCGCACAAAGAAGCGCGGCCCGCCAAACTCGGCTTTCTTGTGGTGGTCGCGCACCACGTGACAGACGTTCTGGCAGAGAAAGCATTCAATGCACTTGCGGAACTCCTGCACGCGGTCCACGTCTTCCTGGTACATCTTCCATTCCACGTTGGGCTTGGGCGTGAACGGCGGGATTTTCTTGTTCACGCGATAGTTCCAGGAAACATCGGTGACCAGGTCTTTGATCACCGGAAAACTCTTCATGGGATGGACGGTGATGGGCTTGTCCAGAGGCAGGGCATCCATGCGCGTCTTGCACATCAGGCGCGGACGCCCGTTGACCTCCGCCGAGCACGATCCGCACTTGCCCGCTTTGCAGTTCCAGCGCACCGCCAGGTCCGGCTCCAGATGCCCCTGGATGTAGTGAATGGCATCCAGCACCACCATGCCCGGCGAGATGGGGACGGCGTATTGCTTGGTGGTGCCTTGGTCGGCATCGCCGCGAAAAACTTCGAGGATTGCGTCGGGCATTGCTGTTTAACCTCTGGAACCAACGTTTGTGCCGCCCCTACGGGGCTCTGCCATCATTGACAACTTACCCAGCCTTCCGGCTTCGCATTCGCTCGCCTCAGGCTGGGCTAACCTCTTTCGCGCCTGCGGCGCTTGGTTAACAGTGCTTAGAACGTGCGAATCGCCTTTAGTTTCTCGCAACGCTAAAGCTCATCCTCAAAGAGACTTCCTGCCCCTGCTTTAGCTGAGCTAACTGCTAATTGCTAACTACTAATTGCTCGCTTCTATCCTTCCGCCAAAACCTGCTTCAACTCATCCGGCAACGGCTTCACGGGCTCCGGGCGAAGTTTCATCGCGGCGCCATCTTTCGAAATCACGTTGTTCTGCTTGCCCCAGACCACCTCATCCAGGTTAGGGAAGTCGATGCGGCTGTGCGCGCCGCGGCTCTCTTTGCGGGCGAGCGCGCTGCGCGTAACAGCTTCTGAGACCGTCAGCATCGATTTCAAGTCCTTGGCCAGGTGCCAGCCGGGATTGAACAAACGCGAGCCTTCCACACGCACCTTGGCCGCGCGCCCTTTGAGTTTTTCCAGTTCGCCCATGGCCTTGGTCATGTCGTCCTCCGTGCGGAAGATGCCGACCAGGTTTTGCATGGTCTCCTGCAGGTCGCGATGGACGGCGTACGGGTTTTCGCCCGGGCTGCGATCAAAGGGCGCCAGCATATCGCGTTCGGCTTCGGCAATCTGTGACTGGTCGACCGCGCCCTGGCCGATTTTCTTGGCGTACTCCGCGGCGGCCAGCCCGGCCCTGCGCCCGAAGACCACCAGATCGGAGAGTGAATTACCGCCCAGACGATTGGCCCCGTGCAAGCCAGCAGCGGCCTCGCCGGCAGCGAACAGCCCGGGCAGCGACGTTGCCGCAGTTTCAGCTTCCACGCGGATACCGCCCATCATGTAATGGCACGTGGGACCCACTTCCATGGGCCCTTTGGTGATGTCCACGTCCGCCAGCTCTTTGAACTGGTGGTACATGCTGGGCAGCTTCTGTTTCACGTAGTCGGCCGGCTTGTGCGAGATATCCAGGTAGGCGCCGCCGTGCGGGCTGCCGCGGCCTTCCTTGACTTCGGTATAAATAGAGCGGGCGACCAGGTCGCGGGTGGAAAGCTCCATGCGCTTGGGATCGTAGCGCTCCATGAAGCGCTCGCCGTTCTTGTTGCGCAGGATGCCGCCTTCGCCACGCACCGCCTCCGTCACCAGGAGCCCCTGCACGCCCGGAGGCCACACCATGCCCGTGGGATGGAATTGCACAAATTCCATATCGAGCAGATCAGCGCCGGCTTCGTACGCTAAGGCAATTCCGTCTCCGGTGCATTCCCAGGAGTTGGAAGTAATGGGCCATGCTTTGCCTATGCCGCCGGTGGCGATGACGATCGATTTCGCCTTCAGCACTACGAACCGCCCTTGCTCGCGCCAGTAACCGAAAGCGCCCGCGATGCGGCCGTTATCGGTGAGCAGGCGGATCACCGTGCACTCCATAAACACATCAAAGCCCATCTGCACGCCGCGGTCCTGCAAGGTGCGGATCATCTCCAGTCCGGTGCGGTCGCCCACGTGGCACAGGCGCTTGAAGGTGTGCCCGCCAAAGGCCCGCTGCAGGATGTCGCCATCGGAGGTGCGGTCAAACAGCGCGCCCCACTGCTCCAGCTCGCGCACGCGGTCGGGAGCTTCCTGGGCGTGGAGCTGGGCCATGCGCCAGTTGTTGACCCTCTTGCCGCCGTTCATGGTGTCACGGAAGTGGGTCTTCCAGCTATCGGCGCGGTCCACGTTGGCCATGGCCGCGGCAATGCCGCCTTCCGCCATCACGGTATGCGCCTTGCCCAGCAGCGACTTTGACACCACGGCCACGCGCGCGCCCTGGGCCAGGGCTTCAATCGCCGCGCGCAAACCGGCCCCCCCGGCGCCGATGATCAACACATCATGTTCGTGGGTCTCGTACTTGGTGGAGTCGGTCACAGGATCCTCAGGTCCTTGAAAGCGCCGGTGGAAACCATGCGCACGTAGAAATCGGCAAAGCCCACGGAAAACAGGCTGAGCCAGGCAAACAGTTGATGGCGCACGTTCAGCCGGCTGACGTTGCTCCATGCGCCGTGGCGTGTCCGGGCCGCCGCCGAGCATGAGAAGCAATCCAGCTTGCCGCCGATGATGTGCCGCAGCGAGTGGCAGGAAAACAGATAGAGCGAGAGCAGCACGATATTGCCCAGCAACACCAGCGAGCCCACGCCGATGCCGAAATGCGTCTTCTGATCGGCGCCCACGAACCAGAAAGCCCGGATCGCGTCATACCAAAGAAAGCACAGGAACACCACGCCGGCATAAAGAAAATAGCGATGCACGTTCTGCAGGACGAATGGAAAGCTGGCCTCGCCACGATAGTTGCGGTGCTGCGGCTCGCCCACAGCACAGGCCGGCGGATCGAGAAAGAAAGCGCGATAGTAAGCCTTGCGGTAGTAATAGCAGGTGACGCGGAAGCCCAGAGGGAAGATCAAGATCAACAACGCCGGAGAAAGCGGCCACCAATGATGCTGCGGGTCGATCAGAGGAGAGTAGAACGGAGAAAGATACGGCCCCCAGGCGTAATGCGTGCCTTCAAACGCGCGCAACGTGGCATAGATGCCGAACGCGCTCAGGGCAATCACCACGGGAAGCGCTTCCAGCCACCAGGCGTCGCGGCGCAAGGTGCGGCCGAAGCCGCTGGCGACCGCCGAACTTCTGCTTTCTGCCAAAACTCACCTCCGTGGCTTGGTTTGGAAAACCGATAAGTGTAGCAGAGGGGAAGAAAACCTTACCGTACCGCGGATTTGTGCTGATCATCGCGGATCAGAAAGCGGAAAGCTTTGCGCGATTGAAAGTCTGCTTTCCAATCATCAATCTTTGGCAATTGACAATTCTGGCAATCTGTTGGGCCCTCCTGGCGACTCAAGGCGGGTTTGCCCAATCCGCTATCTTCCTGTAAAATTTACCTTTAACACCATCTGGAGCTTCTCAAAAATGGCACAAGTTTGCGAAATCTGCGGCAAGGGTCCGCAATTTGGAAATAAGGTCAGCCACGCCCACAACGTGAGCCGCCGCCGCTGGAACGTCAACCTGCGCCCGGTCCACGCTATCGTCAAGGGCGTCCACAAGCGCGTTCGCGCGTGCACCAACTGCATTAAGTCCGGCAAAGTCGCCAAGGCCTGATCGGCTGGCGCACAGCTCAGGCGCCGAGTTTTGCGGCCAATTCCTGAAAATCCTCTGCGACATATTCCCAATCGTGCTCGGCCGTGAAATCCTTCTTCTGCCTTGGCCCGTACTCCAGCGGCCGGGCAACAAATGCTGTCTTCATGCCATGCTTGCGTGCAGCCGCCAGATCGTAATTGTGCGCGGCCACCAGCATGATGTTTTCCGGCGCCGTCTCCAGCAGTTCAGCAGCGCCCAGGTAGACGCTCGGGTCGGGCTTGTAGTGGCGGAACAAGTCAGAAGAGAAGATCACGTCCCAGGGCAGCCCGGCGAACTTGGCCATGTCCGCCAGCAGGCGCACGCCTCCGTTGGAAAGCGTGCCGATGATGTATTTCTGCTTCAGCTGCGCCAGTCCGGCCAGCGAATCCGGCCAGGGATCTAGAAAATGCCAGAACAGCACCATCTGCTGCCGCTGCTGCTCATGTAGTTGTCCCAGGCCGTGCCGCGGCAGCAAACCATCCAGTGACTCGCGGTGCAGCCGTTCCAGGCTGGTCCATCCACGCTTTCCGCTGCGCACGGAGTTCATTGCCGGCTCATACTCTGCGCGCCAGTCGTCGGCCAGACTGGTCCAGTCGGCGTTTAGGTCATGCTCGCGCCCAAAATGCTGCAACTGCCGGATCAGGCTGGTTCGCCAATCAACCACAGTTCCGAAGACGTCAAAGAGCAAAGCCTCAATCAATGGTTCGTGCCTCCAGGCCAGGCACGATGATAACAGGGCCGTTGCGAACGGCTGCTTGAGGATTCTGAGAACAATCCGGCGCAGTGCGGCTGCGATGCAGCGCTAAAACTTCACCACCACCCCGGCGCCCGCAAACATGTGCTGGAAATGGTTTGAGGTGAATCCGTTGAACGCCGCCATGTTGGGCCGTCCTGTTATGAAGTCGCGCAACTCGGCCCGCACCCCGAGCACGCGCAGCGGCGTTCTGAAATCCACGCCGCCGCCCAGTTGGACCGCGCCTGAGTTGGCGCTCGAACTCCCGGTGCGGAAGTGCCCGAAGCCGCCGCCGGCGCTGGCAAACGGCGAGACCCAGGCGTCCGGCAGGAACTTAAACTGCGCTGAGGGCGTAAAGAAGATGGTGGAAAACTCGCTTGGTGCAGGAAAGGGGCCAGGACCGGTGCGTGAGGGTGATCCCACCGCCGGCAGTTCCAGATACAGCGACGCAGCGTGGAAGTTGGCAAGGCGGTGAGCATACGTAGCTTGCCAGGAAAAACCAAAGCCATAGCTAATGTTGCCGATGGTACCGGGCGGAATTCCACAGATGATGGCTTCGCCGCAGGTCAGGAATCCCTTGGCGTCAGGTGAAAAGGCAACGCCCACCGTGGCGGAAAGCTCGTTACTCTGGGCGTGAAGCACTGCAGGCAGGAAAATGAGTGCAGCGGCAGCCACCAGCCGGATCGTAGATGTGTCTAAAGCGGGCTTCTTTGCTTTCATGGCCATCCTCTTGCAATGATAGTCAAAAAACTATCCCTGGTTGGATCAAAACGCGATAGTACTAAACTAGGGCATCCAGCGTCTACTTCTTCGGCAGCCTCTGCGCACGATGCGCCTGCTGTACATCGGCAAACCGGCTCAGAACCTCAGGACAATTCCTCCGCCGGCCAGCAGATTATGCCGGCGCTCTTGCACCGAGCTGCCTGCTCCCGTGGTGGTTGCAAAGACCAGCCCGAAGTCCGGCTGTCCCGTGATAAAGTCCCGGGCCTCTGCGCGAAACCCCAAGTAGTGCAGCGGTGTTTTGATGTCCAGGCCTCCGCCCACCTGAAATGCGGCTTTGCTATGCGCATCAGCGCCGTTGTTGTAGCGGGCCCACCCGCCTCCTACGCTGGCGAACGGCGAGATCACCGCGTTGGGCGCCAGCTTGACTCTGAGTGACGGCGTAATAAAGACGGACGAGAACTTCTCAACCAGCGCCGGGCTGAACCCGATGGTGACGGAGGATGAAGGCACTCCCGCCAGGGGCAGTTCCACGTGCAGAGAGGCCAGCTTGAAACTGGCCAGGCGATACGCCACGGCGCCGGCGAAGAAGCCGTGATCTGCCGTCTGCACGGTAACTGTATTAGGGCACGGCGCAGTGATGCACACAATTCCGTTGAAGACCTTTCCGTCGCTGGCGAACGCTCCGCCGGCAATAAAGGCCACGTCGGCCTTTTGTGCAAATGCTCCGCTGGCGGCCAGGAGTAAGCACAGCAGGATAGAACAGCGTCTGAAACTCATGGAAAAGTAACCTCCAAACAAGACTAGTTCACTTGGACGGTTGACCTTGGCTTTTGTCAATTGTTGTCTATGTTTGGCTTGCCCTGGCGTGATGGCCGTCACCCTGCCGTTTGTGCCCGACCGTTCTAGACCAGCGCGATCACATCGATTTCGACCGACACGTCCTTGGGCAGCCGCGCTGCTTCCACCGTAGAACGCGCAGGAGGCGCGCCCTTGCAGAACTTTCCATAAACCTCATTCATCTGCCCGAACTCCGCCATGTTTTTCAGGAACACCGTGGTCTTGACTACCTTTTCCCAACTGCTGCCCGCCGCCTGCAGCACGGCCGAGATGTTTTTCAGCACCTGCTCGGTCTGCTGTTCAATCCCGCCCTCCACCAGGTTCCCTGTGGCGGGATCGAGCGCTACCTGCCCGGACAGAAAGACAAATCCGTTAGCCTTAATGGCCTGGGAATACGGCCCGATCGCTTTGGGGGCGTTGGGTGTGGACACGGTCTCGCGGGTAAAGCTCATGAAGGCCTCCGTTTAGACTCGCACAGAAGAAAGAAGAATATCAGACGAAGCACTCAGCATTCAGTGGTCAGCATTCAGCCACCAAACCTTGTCATTCCGAATGGCTTTAGCCATGAGGAATCCGCTTTCTCTTATCTTCAAACAAACAGCAGATTCCTCACCGCTCAAGTCAAGCGGTTCGGAATGACAACGTGTACGGAAACTGATCTGGCTGAATGCCGATCGCTCGATGCCGACTGCGTCAGACTTTATTCAGCCTCTGCACATCATGGATGCCGGGGATCTTTCTCAACCCACCCATCACTCGCTCCAGGTGCTTCACGTCCTCGATATCAATCACGATGTCGATGGTCGCCTGGCTGTCCGCCGTTCGCGCTTCGATGTTGCGGATGTTGGTGTTGTCGTCACTGATCACCGCGGTCAACTGCTTGAGCATGCCGGCGCGGTCATCGCAGAATACGGTCAGCTTCACCGGATACGTGGCCTTGCCGCTGGGGGTTGCGGCCTTGGGCGGCTTGGTCCATTCCACGGCGATGCGCCGGTCCGCCTCATACATCAGGTTGTTCACGTTGGGGCAGCTCACCGCATGTACGGCGACGCCTTTGCCGCGCGTCACGTAGCCCACAATGGACTCGCCGCGAATCGGGTTGCAACATCGTGCGCGATACACCAGAAGGTCGTTGTAGCCTTTTACCTTGATGGCGCCGCCATCCGCGCTCTGCCCGAACACCCGGCGGATCGCCGTGCTCAGCGTGCTCCGGGGTGGCTCTTCCGGTGCGGGCTGGCCATCGTCCTGCAACCCTGGTGATAGCTTGGCCAGCACCTGCCGCGCCGAATACTTGCCATAGCCGATACCCGCCAGCAGGTCCTGCCCTCCGCCCAGC
This sequence comes from Candidatus Angelobacter sp., assembly GCA_036380095.1. Taxonomy (GTDB): domain Bacteria; phylum Acidobacteriota; class Terriglobia; order Terriglobales; family Acidobacteriaceae; genus Angelobacter. Next base: position 9,973 of record DASVFK010000071.1, read on the forward strand.
CCATAGTCCTTGGCGATGGCGTCCAGCTTTGCGTCTTCAAAGTCCTTCATCGCCAGCCGGTACTTGCGCGCCTGCTTCTCCATCAGCTTCTTGCCGATCTCGATCGCGCGCTCCCGCTGGTGGATGTTCAGCCAGTGCCGGATCTTGTTGCGCGCCCGGGTGGACTTGGCAATGGCCAGCCAGTCGCGGCTGGGATTGTGTCCGGACTGCGTCATGATCTCCACCACGTCGCCGTTGTTCAACTTGTAGCGCAAAGGCACGATTCGTCCGTTGACCTTGGCGCCCACGCACGTGTGCCCCACCTCGGTATGGATCGAGTAGGCAAAATCAATGGCGCTGGCGTCGCGCGGCAAGATCACTACTTTGCCCTTGGGCGTAAAGGTATAGACCTCTTCCGGGTAAAGATCGACCTTGAGCGTAGAAAGAAACTCGCTGGGGTCTTTTACGTCCTGCTGCCACTCCACCACCTGGCGCAGCCATGCCAGCCGCTGCTCATCCTTGGCGGTGACAGGGCTGCCGTCTTTGTACTTCCAGTGCGCGGCGATTCCTTCTTCGGCCATCCGGTGCATCTCTTCCGTGCGGATCTGGACCTCGAACTGGTGGCCGTCTTCCGTAATCACCGTGGTGTGCAGCGATTGGTAAAGGTTGGGCCGCGGCATGGCGATGAAGTCTTTGATCCTGCCCGGCACCGGACGCCACATCTGATGGATGGCGCCCAGCACCGTGTAGCAGTCTTTCACGGACTTGGTGATGATCCTCACCGCCAGCAAGTCGTACACCTGGTCCACGGTGATGCGCTGCCGCAGCAGTTTTTGATGGATGCTGTACAGGCGCTTGATGCGGCTATCCACCCGCGCTTCCACACCGTTTTCCTTCAGCTTCTTTTGCAGGGTCTTGACCATCTCCGCCAGGAACTTCTCCCCGGCCTTGCGGCGCGACTCCACCGCCTGGTGCACCTGCTCATAGCCGATCGAGTCCACGTAGCGGAACGCCAGGTCTTCCAGCTCGCCGCGCACCTTGCCCATGCCCAGCCGGTGCGCCAGGGGCGCGTAAATCTCCAGGGTCTCGCGCGCCACGTTCTGCCTTCGCTCTTCCGGAAGGTGTTGCAGCGTTCGCATGTTGTGCAAGCGGTCCGCCAGCTTGATCAGCACCACGCGGATGTCGTCCACCATGGCCAGCACCATCTTGCGCACGTTTTCCGCCTGGCGTTCTTCGCGGCTGGCAAAATCGATCTTGTCGATCTTGGTGACGCCCTCCACAATGTGCACCACTTGCTCGCCGAACTCGCGCCGTATGTCCTCGTGCGTCACGTCGGTGTCTTCAATGGCGTCATGCAGCAGCCCGGCAGCGATGGCCGTGGAATCCAGCTTCATATCGGCCAGCACCAGCGCCACCTCCAGCGGATGCACCAGGTAGGGCTCGCCGGAAGCGCGGGTCTGGCCTTGATGATGCTGCAGGGAGAAGTTGTAGGCCTTGCGGATGATGTCGCGGTCGTCCGTGGGACGGTTTTCGGCGACCTTGGTGAGTAACTGCTGCGCCTTGGCGTTCAGCAGCTTGAGCTCTTTTTGCGAGGCCGGCTGCAGGTTGGTCGCCATAGTCAATTATAGCTTGAGGCGCTCAGGATGCGGTGGCCCGCGAGGCCGAGGCGAGGTTTGGGAACTGTCTGGCATCTCTGCCCTTTCCAAGGATTCACGTTCTCCACTGAACGGAGTGCCGCAAATGACTCACTTGCCTCGTCCCCTGTCCACCGTCCTCTGCACCTCCCGATACACTTCGCTTCGCGAAAGCCCGGTCTCTTTCGCCAACGCCTTCAGCGCCCCTTTTTCGTCCAGCTTCTGCTCCTGCATGATCTCCTTCAGGCGCGCTCCCAGCGGCTTTTTCGCGACCGCCGCGCCACGCCCGCCCTTGCCGATCAGCAGCGTGATCTCGCCCCTGACCTCGCCCTCGCGGCCTTGCAATTTCTCCAGCACCTCAGCCGCTGTGCCGCGAATGAACTCTTCATGCACCTTGGTCAGCTCGCGGGCAATCACCACCGGACGCTCCGGCCCCAGCACCGCCACAGTATCTTCCAGGGTCTCGCGGATGCGATGCGGCGCCTCGTACAGGACCACTGTGTGCTCCGCGTCGCGAAGTCCCTCGAGTGCAGTGCGCCTCTGCCCCGATTTTGCCGGCAAAAATCCGCGAAACTCGAACGCGTCCGTTGGCAGCCCGCTGCCCACCAGCGCTGTGGTCAGCGCGGAAGGTCCGGGAATGGGCACAACGGGCACACCGCGCTCGATCGCCAGCTTGATGACTCGATAGCCAGGATCAGCGATGCCAGGCGTGCCTGCGTCAGACACCTGGGCCACGCTCACTCCCTGTTGCAACTTCTTCACCAGTTCTTCCGCGCGCGCTGGCTCGTTGTGTTCGTGATAACTGACGGCCGGTTTCTCAATCTGGTAATGGTCCAGCAGCTTGCGCGTTTGTCGCGTGTCTTCACAGGCAATCAAGTCGACTTCCTTCAGTACGCGCAACGCGCGCAACGAGAGGTCTTCCAGGTTCCCGATTGGGGTGCCCACTACGTACAGCACGCCTTTTTTGACTGTATCTGTCATTGGAGGGAAAAGAAGTGAACCACCGGCTATTCACGGAGTACGCGCGCCTTCACGCAAGCCGGTTTGCCGGCGTTCCCGGCGCGAAATCCTGGTCTGATCTGTCCTGACTAGTGGCTTTCCGTGCTCGCGGTGGCCTTCACGTCAGGCATGGTAAACTCCGCGTTCACTGAGCCCAAAAGACCGCTCCCGTTGTCTCTGACCGCCATGCGCATGAAGTACTTCCCCGGCTCAAGCTCAAACATCAACTGGCAGGGAAAATAGGTCCGGCCGATCTTGTCATAAACTTCCGGTTTCAGCGTGGCGTTGATACGGGTGGCTTCCGTCCTCACCGGGTGGCTGATGTCCTTTGGCCGGAACACCCGGACGGCGCAGTCAATCTGTGCCCGCTGCAATCCGTCCACGCCCAGCTCAAAGGTGAGCAGGTGCGGATCCAGCGCGTAGTTCACCTTAATTTTGGCCTCTCCCGGCCCGGGAGGGACAATGCCCACTTCAAATTGCACCGCGGTTGATATCGGGTAATCCGGATTGAGCGCCGCGCCGAAATCAATGTCCTTTTGCTCCGGATGGCGGCGGCTGTATTCTGCCCGGTCCACCGCAAAATATCCCAGGCGGTAGCGCAACTTCACTCCCGGGCGGGTGACCGCAACCTGGATCTTGCGGAACTGGCCATCCCAGTCTTTGTTCGCTGGATAGTATCCAATCGCATAATAGGTGGAACCGTCATCGATGCCGTTGCGCACCGCAGTATCCAGGTCGTTGCGGTTGTAAAAAGCCAGGCCTCCGGTCTTCTCTGCGATGTCCCGCATGTTGTAGTGGGCCTGAAACAGTTCTTCGGCCTGTCGTCCTTCCACCCGGGAGGCCAAACCCCCGGCCCCGCTCTGGCCGTTCATCGGCGTGGACACGTTGAAGAAGGCTGGGCCCAACAGCCCGCGCGCATCCGTTGGATACACCGAAACTTGCGCGTCGGCCAGCAGGTTGCTCAGAAGCGTCAACTGGTCCACATACTCGTGTCTGCTCCCAGGTCCATTCTTGATGCTGGGCGTGCTGTCCGGGCCAAGTTGGTCGCGCATGTCTGCAACGTTACCCGATCCCGGCACGCCTCGCATGGCGTTCTTCACATCGGGATAGATGCCGATCGGGATCGACTCTGAAAGCCAGATCAGGTTCTTTCGTCCCGGATACCCGGCCAGCATCCGCGCCAGCGAGGTCAGCGCCGCCACGGTGTACTGTATCCGCACGTCAGACTGACCGGAGATATTCTGCTGCTCGAAATCCTGGATCTGCGCTCTGAATTGCGGCGCCAACTCGGCCACCTGCTGGTCGGCGATGCCCTGCAGCGTCATGGGGACTTCTGACGTCCCGCTGGGATCACTCATTACGTGCGAACTTTCTTTCTTCGCCGTCTGGATGACTTTCTTGAGCAGGGTCAGATCAGTGGTGAAATCCTGCAGCATCTGCAGCTTCCGTCCCATGACAAATATGGCGATCGGCTGGCCTTGCGGAAGCTTGTCCAGAAACTTCACCATCTCCACCCGAACGTAAGCCTGGTTCAGAAGATTGGTGTTCAGTGCGTCCAGCAGAATCACATTCAGCGCACGGTTCGGCTCGTAGCGAAGCGCATTGCGAAATACGTTGGGCGGCAGCTTCAGCGGCACCGGAGCCAGAGCTTCGCCTGTCCCGGGATGCTGAAAACTGAACACGCTGACCTTCTGTTCCTGCCCATCCTCTTTGACTTGGAAGTCCGGCGCCTGCAAATCAGCGACAATATGGCCCTTTTTGTCCCGGGCCACAACACTCACCATCACCAGACGCGTGGTCACTTTCAGGGCGAGCGGTGAACTCTGCGTATCCTGCGGGGCAATCGCACCAGGATTGCTCCCTGCGCCGTTCGTGGGCGTCTGCGTTGTGGCCGGCGGCGCCGATTGTGGAGATAGATTTCCGGAAAAAAGAAGAACCAGGGAAAGAAAACCAGGAAGGATCTGCGTTGTTCTCACTGCGTTGCCTCGCTTGGCCTGACCGCGCCAGTCTAGTGGTGGCTGTACCCCGAGTCAAGCCGCGTTTACCAAGATTGACCGTTCCGCGTCCTTCACCCTAAAATGTGAGGAGTTTAAAGCTTCGTGTCATAGGGATTTGCTTGCCTCTCCGCGAATACCAGTGCAAAAAGTGCAAACACCGCTTTGAGAGAATCCAGAAATTCTCTGACAAAGTGCTGAGAAAGTGCCCCGAATGCGGCGGCCCGCTGGAGCAGCTTCTTTCCGCGCCGGCAGTGCAGTTCAAAGGCACTGGCTGGTACGTTACCGACTACGCGCAAAAGGGCCGGACCAAAGAAGGCGTCTCGGCGGAAAAGGGAAGTACAGCAGACAAAGCTGCGTCAGACCAATCAGACAAGAAAGACGACAGCAAGACCGGTAAAGAGCCCGCTGAAGCCAAGGCCAAAAAACCGGAGGCCAAGAAACACAAAGACTGAAGCCTCTCCCCACGGCCTTTCACCCAAAGCAAAATCTCGTTTTTACGCGGCCTTTCTACGGGTGGAACTCTTCGACGGTACTCTGGCGCCTTCTTTCCGCGCCTTGGAAAGCGCGATGGCGATTCGACAGTACATCCGTGTGGCTCACAATCTGTTTCACGCGCAACTCGCAAATGGTGGACTTGGAATTGGACTTCGGTTGATCGAGCAGCCCAAAGTCTTACTTCCCGATACAAAAACTACTGAAGATCAAATTCAAAATGTCATCCGTCGTGGTCTCGCCCGTAATCGCATCCAGCGGCCTCAGCGCGCCATAGAGATCGAGCATGATCATCTCGTGCGGCACTTTGCGCTGCACCGCCTGGCGCGCGGCGTCCAGGTTGCTGATGGATTCCTCCACCAGGCGCTGGTGGCGGACGTTGGTGAGAAAGCCCGTCTCCTGCTCGCTGCCCGTGTGACCTGCAAGCTGACCGAGAATCTCCTGCCGCAGCTCGGCGATGCCCTGGCCCGTGAGGGCTGAAGTGCGAAAGACCTTGGCTGCGACAAGGGGAGCTCCATCAACCAGGGCCCCTTCCGGCGAATTCGCGTCCACAGCAAATGTCCCCGGGGCCAGATCGGCCTTGTTGGCCACGGCGATGGCGTGGCGTCCCTGCGCGGCGCGCAGCAACTCCTGATCGTCTTCTGAAATCTGCTGCGTGCTGTCGAGCACCACCAGCACCATATCCGCCTCGCTCAGCGCCTCGTACGATTTGCGTATGCCGATGCTTTCGGCTTCGTCGCTGGAGCGGCGGATGCCGGCGGTATCGATCAGCTTGATGGGAATGCCGCCCAAGGCCACGGTCTCCGTGACCAGATCGCGCGTGGTCCCCGGCGTGGCCGTGACGATGGCGCGCTCGCGCTCCACCAGTCGGTTGAACAGGCTGGACTTGCCCACGTTGGGCCTACCGACAATGGCCAGCGTGAGGCCTTCATGCACGAGTCTTCCATAGGCAAAGGAGGCGCGCAGTTGCTCCAGAGGCTGGTGGATGGCGTTGATGCGCTGACGAATCTCTTCGCCGGGGAGCACGGCCACGTCGTCTTCCGCAAAGTCGATGCCCGCCTCCATCACGGCGATCAGCTCCACCAGCTTCTTCTTGATGGGCTGCAAGCGTCGCGAGAGAGCGCCTTCAAGCTGTTGCGCGGCGACCTTGGCCTGGTACAGCGTCTGCGATTCAATCAAGTCGCGGACGGCCTCTGCCTGGGTGAGGTCCATGCGGCCGTTGAGGAAGGCGCGCATGGTAAATTCTCCCGGCTCGGCCAGGCGCGCGCCACGTCCGCTGGCCAGCTCCAGGATGTGGCGCAGGACTACGGGCGAGCCGTGCGCGGATATCTCCACAACGTCGTCAGCTGTATAGGAGTGCGGTTTGGCGAAGAAAGTAACCACCACTTCGTCGATGCGCTCGCCCGTGGCCGGCTCGATCAGTTCGCCGAATAGAGCTCGACCCGGCTCCAGGTCGTGCTTGAGGCGGAGCATGCTCAGGGCGATGCTGCGCGCTTCCGGCCCGGCCAGCCGCACCACTCCGATGCCGCCCCGGCCCGGCGGTGTGGCAATGGCGACAATGGTGTCGTCAAGGTTCATTTGCAGCCTGCGCGAGGGAGAAAAGACGGCACGATCTGCGAATGCCCTTGCTGCGCTATTTTCGTCAGATCATTTGTCACGCAGATCGTGTTTGCGCAAATCGTGCGAGTGATTGCGGGCCTCCTGCCGCGCCCAATGTTCCTCCAGCCGCTCGTAGATATTATCGAGCTTGCGGTGGAGTTGGGCCACTTCCAGCTCGGCCTTGAGGTTCACTTCGTAGTCGGCATCGGCCTGCAGGCGGTCCTTGGCGGCCTGCCGGTTCTGCGACATCATGATCACCGGCGCTTGAATGGCCGCAATCATCGACAAAAACAGGTTGAGCAGGATGTAAGGATAAGGGTCGAAGTGGCGGGAGAAGAACGCCGCGGTATTCAGGACCACCCAGACGGCCATCACGGCGCCGAAGAGGATGATGAACGTCCAGGAGCCGCCAAAAGTCGCAACTTTGTCCGCCATGCGCACTCCCAGGGTCATGCGCTCGGCTTCTTCCACGTTCACGTTGCGGGAGACACGGGTGCGCAGCAGGTCGTCCGTGGCGCGCAGCCGGCGACCCACCACGGTGAGCAGGTCCATGGCGGCGTGAGGATACCTGTCAATAAACTCCAGCAGGCGCTCGCGGTGCATGCTGAGGGCCTGGGTCTCTTCGCGCGTGACGGCGGTTGCCGTTCTGGGCCCTCCGTCAAGAAATGAGAGCTCGCCGATCACGTCGCCACGCTCGTTTTCCGCCAGAATGATCTTCTCCCCATTTGCGCTGTCGACAAAAACTTCGACGCGTCCGCTGAGCAGGACGAAGATTTCGCCGCCAGGATCGCCGAACTCGAAGATGGTGGCGCCCGCGGCAAAGTTCCGGCAATCCATCATCTGCGCCAAGGCCTCGCGCTCGTCTTCGTCCATGAGCTCGAAGATGGGGACTTCGCCAATCAGGGTGACATCAGTCATGCCGGGTAGTTTAATTCAGGTTTACTGGAAGACAAGCAGGCAAACTAGAACGTCGCCTTGAGACAGGTTGCTCGTTGAAGATGCCCTGAAACCCTGCCCCAGCGGCGACCCAAATCACAACTGTAAAGGATGTCCCGAGACAGAATGTAAAGGATGTGCCGAGACTCCCTGGTCAGGTGCGGTCGCCGGCACGCGCGGTGTTCGTCTTTCCCCTTCGGCAAGCTCAGGGTCAGTCGGAGTCGCTCAGAATGACACAATACAATAAAGGACTACCGTCTCGCCGGCCTGGCCGGCTTGTAATCTCTGGGATAGAGCACCACGTAGCGCCGGCCGCCTTCGCCTTCGCTCTGCGTGGTGAGCGCTTCATGACCGCGGAAAGCCAGGTGGATCATGCGTCGCTCGCGCGACGACATGGGTGCAAACGAGTAGGGAACGCCGGAGCGCAGGACCTTTTCCGCCGCCACCTGGGCCGCCAGGCGCAGCTCCTGCTGGCGCGCGGCTCGGTATCCGC
>DASVFK010000072.1:0-16871 GCA_036380095.1 Candidatus Angelobacter sp.
GTTGCCGTCTCTTTTACGCTGATCCCCATTCCCTTCGTCTTGCACCGTGTCTGGGCCGGCGAGCCAGTCGAACAGTTTGCGATCTTCTGGGTTTGGGCGGCAGTGGCATGGATGGGGTCTTTCAGACGGAGCGCTTGTTAGGACTAAGGGGACCTCAGGGGTGAGAATCAAGGACTGACGGAACGTTTTCCTACCGAACCAGAAGAAGCCAGGCGCCCCACGGCATCCTTCTTGTGGTTCCTGAGCGAGAGGGTGGGAGACGATGCTGGCCCACCCTTCAGTTGGATAATGTTATTCTCAATCTCTAGACTAACTACGACTTCTTGAAAGTATGCCAAACGAGATAAGAGACCGAAACGTATTCATCTTGGGCGCTGGGTTCTCCGTGGCAGCAGGAGCGCCCCTTGTCAACAACTTTTTGGATCTTGCCAGAGAGCTATATGACAATCCGACATCCGACCTGGATGACGGCGAACGTGAAATTTTTGGCAAGGTTTTTGATTTCAAGCAGGCGATGTCCAGAGCCAGAGAAAAGATGAAGATTGACCTGGACAACATAGAGAATCTGTTTGGTCTGGTGGAAATGCAGCAGCGACTGAAGCACCTCGCTCCTGAAACAAGGAATGCCACAGTTTATTTGATCGCAAAAACGATCCAGTTATCCCTGGATCAGCGTGGCAGCCGAGGACGAATCGCCTGGCAACTGAATCCGAAATTCGGAGATACTTCCAGTTTCCCCAGCAGTATTGAATCTGACACAACGAATAACCGATACTTCGCTGACATGTATGATTTTTTTGCTGGACTGATTGCCGGATGTTACGACTGTCACGATCGCCGTACCTGGCGGCAGAATACCGTAATTACATTTAACTATGATCTGGTGCTCGACGACGCGCTCTGGCGCGTTGGGTTTCGGCCAGAATATCACCTAGAAGAAGCAGAAAGTGACCACGGCCAAGCCCCTGCAATTGCAGTTTTAAAACTGCATGGATCAACTAATTGGCAAGTCTGTAGCGAGTGTAAGCATATTGTGATAAGCCGTTCGAAGGCGACCGGCTTCCCATTAGATTACAGGCTAAGATCCTGTCACAAATGCAAGAAGGGTCATTTTCAGCTGTTACTGGTACCCCCATCTTGGGACAAAACAGAACACCAAGGATTGATGCGACCAGTATGGGAAGCTGCGTCGGAAGCCTTAAATAGGGCAACGCGAATCTGTATCATCGGGTACTCCATGCCTGAAGCTGATGCGTTCTTTAAGTACCTCATAACCTTGGGGCTTGCCGATAACCATCAGCTCTATAGGCTCATAGTGGTGAACAAAGACAGCGGTGTGACGCGGCAAAGCCTTATTCCGCTGGATGAGCCCAGGTGCGCTTTCGAAACGCTTCTAAACAATCGCCAGGGAGTGATCGCCCAGAGCATTGAGGCAAGATATCGGGACTTGTTTGAGTCTACATTCGCAAGCCGCCGCTTTCATTACTTTGGCGAAGGTTTTGAAATGTTTCTTGGAAATGGCTATGTGTTTCCGCAGCTGGGAAGGGGCGAATTGATATCAAGTCCGAATCTTTATGGTGGATAACCCTATTTTTTACCGCAGGTTTACTCACTCCCTGTCGAAAACAGGTTCCCAATGCCAACTTTGGACAAACTTTTCGAACGTGAACTGGAGATCTTTCGAACGGAGGCCGGGCAATGTGCGCAGTTCCTATTCGCATTCCTGGCCGTACACGACGTGGCCTACCGAAAAAAGGCCATTCACCGACTGCTGAACCGCGCGCCATTGTTTTGGAATACGTGCCTCGGGGCACTGCAGGCGTCAGCATTCATGGCGCTGGGACGCGTGTTCGATTCCGATTCTCCACACAACATCAATCAGCTTCTGAAACTTGCGCAGAATAATCGACTCCAGCTCTTCTCGAAGGCAGCACTAGGTCGGCGGAAACAAGGCAACGATCCCGAGCCACCCGAATGGTTAGATGAATATTTGCAGAGGGCCCGAGAGCCCACCGCTGATGACTTTCGCAGTATTAGAAAGCGAGTGGCCGGGTGGCGGCGAGTCTACGAGGTGAACTACCGCGCCGTGCGGCATCAGTTTTTCGCCCACAAACAAGTAGCAGAGGAGGCGGAGGTCACAGCGCTGTTCAGCAAAGGAACGAATCGCGAGTTGCAGCAGTTGATCGCGTTCCTCGGCACGTTGCACGACGCTCTTTGGCAGCTGTTCTTCAACGGAAGGAAGCTAGTCCTCCGGCCCTCACGATATTCTTTGTCTGAAATGCGCAGGAGGCCCAAGCCGACATTTTTCAGCAATCGGGCTGTGCAGGAGATCATCGCGCACGAGGTACAGGCATTTCTGCTGTTTGCAGCCAAGCGGCAATAGTGTGAGAAGTGATTCGCCGGGCGCCCTCGATTTTCGCGTGGGAGAAAATTAACGCAATGTTGGTGGGGCACCTCCCCAATGCATCAACCGGCTGGGTGGCCCACCCTTTCGCCCGTTGTTCTGCCCCACCGCGCGAAAACCGCGCGCGGCGGGGGCCCCGGCTGGCGAAGGGTGGGGAGCCGTAGCAATTTGCGGTCTGCAGACATGAAAGCTATAGTGCTCCTGCAATGCCTTCACGCCTGAAGCGCTATCAGCAGACCGGACAGCTTCATTACATCACTTTTACCTGCTATCGCAGAAGAAAGCATTTGCAATCCGACTGCGCCTGCGACGTTTTTGAGCGAACCTTGGAACACGTGCGGCGATGGTACGGGTTCCAGATCGTCGGTTATGTGGTTATGCCGGAGCACGTCCATCTGCTTGTGAGCGAGCCGGAACGCTCCACCCTGTCGGTTGTTTTGCAGATGCCCAAGCAAATAAGTTCACGCAAACTGCAAGCGCGCGGCGGAGATCAACCGTTCTGGCAGAAACGGTACTACGATTTCAACGTGTTTAGCGATCGCAAACGCATAGAGAAGCTGCGATACATACACCGCAATCCTGTGAAACGTGGGCTGGTGGAGAAGCCTGACGACTGGAAGTGGAGTAGTTATCGGCATTATCAAACTGGAGCCGAGGGCGCTGTTGAAATTGAGTCGGAATGGACCGCGACAAAGCGGGAGCGGATGGGGATTTTCCCAAAACTGAAACGCAGGACCTAATGTTCCCCACGCCTAATGTCCCCCACGCTTCGCCAAAAGCGGGCGAAAGCGTGGGCCACCCAGGCGGAGTCTGCGCGAACGTATCCGGCGAGCAGCAATTAGCAATTGGCACTTGGCAGTTAGCCAAGGCGGCGTGGGATCGGGTGATCCCATGATTTAAGAACAGTGACCTGCGGTTCCTCGTTGAAATTCCCTGAATCGGCATGGTTCTGCTATCTCGCTCGGGATTCTTCGACGCGCCCTTTGTCCCCTTCCCCTTCGCCAGCTCAGGGTCAGGGTCCCGCGGGCTTGCTCAGAATGACAGCGGGAGTATCGCCGTGGTAATGACGGCGGGGCCATCGCCGTGGTTATGACAGCGGGGCTATCGCCGTGGTCATGACAGCGGGGCTATCGCCGTGGTTATGACAGCGGGGCTATCGCCGTGGTTATGACAGCGGGGCTATCGCCGTGGTTATGACAGCGAGGCTATCGCCGTGGTCATGACAGCGAGGCTACCGCCGTGGTCATGACAGCGGGGCTATCGCCGTGGTTATGACAGCAGGCTATCGCCGTGGTTATGACAGAGGGGCTATCGCCGTGGTCATGACAGCGAGGCTATCGCCGTGGTCAAAAGAATGACGGTGGCCGACGAGAGGAGAAAGCCATGTCCTAGAGCATGTCGACGTTGGTGTCCGCAATCTCCGCGACGCCGTGATCGCGCGGAATCGTGAGCTGGACTTGCCCTGGCGGCGGCTGGAGAGAATGGCAGCAAGCCGCGTGCCGGGGGAGCGGGCGTCCGCGCCGGGCGGGCCAGAAATATCCAAAGGCGCCAAACCGTCCAAAGTGGCAGGGAGCGGCAGTTGGTCGAGGACTGACTAGACGCGCGCAAACGTGCCTATCCGTGCCTAAGGGCGTTACTCATGCCTCGCATCTCCCCAGCATGCGTAGACCGTACGCCTACCCACCACGCGCCGGGCGTGGACTGCGATGGACGGAGTGGACTGGGATGGACGGAGTGGACTGCACCGATGGACGGAGTGGACTGGGATGGACGGAGTGGACTGGGATGGACGGAGTGGACTGGGATGGACGGAGTGGACTGGGATGGACGGAGTGGACGGAGTGGACGGAGTGGACGGAGTGGACAAGTGGAGGTTAGTGGACCAGTGGGCGAAATGGACGAGTGGACGTCATCGCTCGAGGTTAGATCCGGCCTTTCAGATACCGTTGCCTCTCTGCTTCGGGGAACTTCTCGATCGCATAGCGCAGCATCGTCCGCGGCATGGTCTTGTAGTGGCGGCGCAGGAAGCGCTTGAGCGCCGCGAGGTCTTTCTTTCCGGCTTCGCGCAGCGTCCAGCCGCAGGCCTTGTGGATCAGGTCTTCTTTGTCGTGGAGCAGGGCTTCGGCGAGCTTGAGCGTGTCGGTGAGGTGTCCGTTGCGGATGAAGTGGAGGGTGGAGACCATGGCGATGCGGCGGTCCCACAGGCGAGGCGAGCGCGCAAGCTGGTAGAGCAGAGACTTGTCACGATCAAGCAGCCAGGGGCCGACGATGTAGGGGGCGCTGTCATCCACGCCGTCCCAGGTATGGATGAAGCGGCGGTGGCGCAGATAGAAGCGGAAGATCCGCTCGCGCTCGGCCTCGGCGCCGCGTTCGAACTTCCAGCGTAGAATAGCATGGGCCAGCGAACGCTCTTCATGCACGCGGGAACGCACAAGGCGACGCACATCGGGCACGGGCAGCTCGCGGAAGTCGCGGGCGACGCGGCGCATGTCCTTGGTGCTGACGCCCAGGAACACATCCTGGCCGGGATCCTTGAAATACCAGCGGTAGACCTTAGCGCGCTCAGGATTCGAGTGGGAGCGCAGCGCACGCACCGCTTTTGTGTAGACTATTGAATTGGGCTTCCTGGTCGCAGGCACGTAGGTTGTCTCCCGTGTATTGTAAGGCCCGCAAGTAACCAAAAGGCCGGGTGCTCACATCTGATAGCAGCAGGAGGGAAGATGAACAATAGACTTGCGATAGCGCTTTGCCTGCTGGCGTGCGGACTGGCGCCATGGCGGGCTGGGGCGCAGACGCAAGGACCCGGGCAGCGCCAACAGGTACAGCCGGACTTGAACCTGATCATCGAGCAGGTGCAGAAAGTGGCGCTGGCGACGAATGGCGACATCGGCAAGCTGCGCATCGAGAAGTGGAAGACGGATGCCGATCAGAAAGCCCAGCTCCAGAAAGTGGCCGACTCGTTGCAACGCAACATCACCAACGCCGTGCCTGGCCTGATCTCTGACGTGCAGAACACGCATGGCAGCGTTTCCAGCGCATTCAAGCTCTACCACAATCTGAATGTGGTTTATGAATTCCTGAGCTCGCTGGCCGACGCCGCGGGCAGCCTGGGCAAGAAGGAAGAGTACGATCCGCTGGCGGCCGATGCGGCGGCACTGGACTCGGTGAGGAGCAATCTGTCGCAATACATCGAGCAGGCCGCGGAGGCCTACGAGGCCAGGGTGCGTGCCACGGCCCCTGATCCCATGGCCGAGCCTGCCCCACCGACGAAGATTATTGTGGAAGGCGAGGACCCCAAGAAGACGTCTCCGGCCAAGAAGAAGACGGCCACGCCAGCCCAGAAACCCACACCCAAAGCCACGCCGAAACCAACGCCAAAGCCTTCCCCGAGCCCCTCTGGGACGGGACAGTAGAAGCACGTTCGCCTTTGATCTCACGGCTCGTCTCAGGAATTTGAGGCGGAAGTGTCTGAAGCTGGCGGGAGGGCGGGTTACTTGTCCTGACCTGCAGTTCCGCTGGAGGAGTTGGCGGAGGCCACAGCATCGCTCTTCGAGTTCAATACCTGGTTGGAATAATCCGGCCCCAGGCCGAGCTTGATCAGGGCTCGGGAATCAGGGGTGACCTTGGATTGCCAGCCGTTGTCAGCCTGATAGCGGACCATCGCCGCTTCGGTGCGGGCGTCCCATTTGCCGGTAGGTTCGCCGGTCAGGTAGTGCTCCCGGATCAGGGCTTCCTGGATCGCCCGGGCCCGTTCCGGCTGGATCACCTGTTGCCCCTTGCGCTTCCAGGCGCCCTTTCTGCTGCGACGGCGTTTGGCGGAACTCGAGGTCTTGCCGGATGTGGACGCGGTTTTTGCGGACGCCTGAGTTTTGCCCGGGGAAGCCTGGGATTTGTCGGCCGCGGGCTTGGCGGCGGCCTGCTGGGCCATCGCACAAGAAGCCGACAAAGCCAGGAACATGCTGATTACAAATAGGTTCCCTGATTTCAAACGCAAAACAACCACCTGAAAGTGAAATAGCGCCGGAACATCATCCCATGTTTTGATGCTCCGGCGCTAGCCGAATGTTTGCCTGCTCTGGTTACGGAAGCGTCCCGGAAAGGAAGACATTTCCGCCATTGGTTCGCCCGCGGCGGACCAGGAAGACCACGTCCTGGCCGCTTTTAAGCTGGCCGGTGAGCTTGCGGAAATCTTCTTCATTGTTGACCGGCTGGCGATTCATCTGGACAACCACGTCGCCGGGCTGTACGCCGATATCTTCCGCGAAAGAGTCGGCCTTGACTTCTGTAACGATCACGCCCTTGCCGGAGGAAAGTCCCAGGCGGTCTGCCTGCTCATGGCTCAGGTTGCGTACGTTCACGCCCAGCTTGGAGGGCGAGGGCGAGGCATCACTGCTGGCCTCTTCAGTTTCGTCGGCGCGGGCGCCGAACATCTTGGCGCGGTCGCCCACCATGACGCTGGCCTGCTTCTGCTGGCCGTCGCGCACGTAGGTGAGGTCGACTTTGTTGCCCGGTTTTACGGATGAGATGGTGGAGACCAGCTCATCGCCGTTCTTGACCGCCTTGCCGTTCACCGTGGTGATGGTATCGCCCGTTTTCAGGCCGGCCTTCTCCGCAGGCAGGCCAGGCAGCACGTTGGAGATGGTCACCCCGGCCTTCACGCCATAAACCCTCTGCAGCGCAGGGCTGGGAGCGGAATTAAACTCCACGCCGATAGAGCCGCGGGAAACGCGGTGGTCGCCGCTGGTCAATTGCTCATACACTTCACGGACGGTATTGGAAGGCATGGCGAAGCCCACGCCCTGGTATCCCAGGGACTGGGTGTAAATGGCGGTATTGATGCCGATGACCTCGCCGCGCATGTTGACCAGCGGGCCGCCAGAGTTTCCGGGATTGATGGCCGCGTCGGTCTGGATGAACGACTGGAACTGCCGTGCCGGATTCAAGTTGCGTCCGCGCGCGGAGACAATGCCGGCGGTCACGGAGTTTTCCAGCCCAAAGGGGCTGCCCAGGGCCAGCACCCAGTCGCCGACCTGCATGGATTCGGAATCGCCCAGGCGGGCGGGCGAGAGCTGAATCTCTTTCGGAGGGTCAATCTTGATGACCGCCAGGTCGGTCTCACGGTCAGAGCCGATCAGCCTGGCATCATGCTGAGTGCCCGGGGGATCCTCTTTCAGCTTGACGCGAATGCGGTCCGCGCCATCCACCACGTGAAAATTGGTGATGATGTAGCCGTTGCCGTTCAGGATCACCCCTGAACCCAGGGAATGCGATCGGCCTCCCGGCCCACCGCCAAAGGGGTTGGGGACCTGGTCATCGTCGCCTCCACCCTGGCCCTGGCCACCGCCAAAGAAGCGGTCAAAGAAGTCCTGCAGGTCGTCATCGCCGCCGCCACGACGCTGGCTGCGGCGCCGCTGTTTGGGATTGGACTCTGTATTGATGTTTACCACCGAGCGTTCCACCTGCTTGGCCACCTGGCCGAAGGTGCTGCTCAACTGTTGGGGAGACTGCATGGGAAGCAGTGCGGCGTCGGCTGCGGGATGAGAGCTGCCGCGCACGCTGTTCCGGCTCAGCACCGTACCAATCAGGATTCCCACAAACAATGTGACTAGAATGACCAGTGTGGAGAGCACTCGCTGGGCCTTGGCCCGTGCCACCCATGCGGCAAATTGCGCGTTCATGTCTGGACTTCCTCCGGGATACGCTTAGTGAAGATTATAAATCCAACCGCCTCTCAAAACCCGAGCCTGTGTGGGGGAGACAACACGCAAGTTTTTAGACGCGCCGACGTGCGTTGGCGTTATCCGGCTGAGTTGGTTCCTGCGTTTGGCGCCGCGATTTCTGGGTCCGGCTTGGCCACCTGCCCCAGGAGTTCAGAGACCAGCACGCCGGCCAGGATCAGCAGCGCGCCGCTCCCCGCCCGGCCCCCCAGGCGTTCGTTCAGATAGATAAAAGAGGTCAGCCAGGCAAACACCGGCTCCAGGTTGAAGATCAGGGCGGCGTGGGTGGCCGGGGTGAATTGCTGGGCCCAGGCCTGCACCGTAAATGCCAGCGCCGTACCCAGGACCCCGGTGATGAGGATGCAGACGACCACCGTCGGCGTGGGATGAAAGTGCGTCTTTTCGACGAATGGCGCGGAAAGGGCCATGAGCGCCGCGGCCACACTTACTTGCATCACGGCGATCTGCTCGAACGGGTAGCGCCGGGTGGCGTGCCCCACAAATACTATGTGGAAGGCGAAGGCGATAGCGCAAAGAAAGCTCAGAACGTCTCCCAGGTTGACGTTCGCGAAATCGGCCAGGCCCTGGCGTCCGGCGGGGACACTCATGAGAAACAGTCCGGTCAGCGCCAGTCCAATTCCCACCACGCGCCATGCGTGGATGCGGGTCCGCCAAAGGGCAAGCGTGATCATCGGCACCATTACGGTGGAGATGCCGGTAAGGAAGGCTGATTTGGAAGGTGTGGTCAGCCGCAAACCGCTGGTCTGAAAGGCATAGCCCAAGTAGAGAAACAGCCCAACGGCCATGCCCATTATGAGCGCCGGCCGGGTCATGCACGACAGGTCCTTGCGATACAACACGGCCAGCAGCAATGCGGCCAGCGACATGCGCACCGCATTCAGCACCAGCGGAGAAGAATCCTGGAGCGCGGCCTTGATCAGGACAAAGGTGCTGCCCCAGATCAGGGTCATCAGCACCAGCAACAGATGGGCTTTGTGGGAGCGCGACACGTGAGAAATCATTCTAACTGCCCCTTGCCCGCCCCGTGGCCAGAGAAGATGTGGTGTGAAACAATGTGGGCGAAGCATTCCCAAGGAGCAGGCCCCATGGCGAAAGTCGCGGGCGAGAAGCCGCTGAGCGAGGCGGTGAAGGAGCGGCGGGCGACACCCAGCTTTGAAGACATTCCCATCCATAGCGCTGATCTCGAGAAGATCATCCGCGCCGGCCTGGCCGCGCCCAGCGCTTACAACCTGCAACCCTGGCGCTTTGTGGTGGTGCGTGACCGCGAGCGCAAGAGACTGCTGCGGGCAGCGGCTTTCAACCAGCCGAAAGTGGAAGAAGCCAGTGTGGTGATCGTGGCGTGCGGCGATCCGCAGGGCTGGCCACAGGACATGGAAGAGGTCATCCGCCTGGGGAAGGAGCACGGCCACATCAATGATGCTTATGCGGAAAGAATGCGCGCGGGAGTAGCGGGGTTTTTGGGCAAACCGGGGCAGGCAGGAGGAGTTGCCCCGACGGTTGACCTTTGGGTCAACCGCCACGTAATGATCGCCTTCACCACCATGATGTGGACCGCGGAAACTCTTGGCTATGACACCGCGCCCATGGAAGGATTTGAAGAAGACAAAGTCAAAGCCCTGCTGCACATTCCTGATCGCGTGCGCGTTGTGGCCTTCCTCGGCATCGGCAGGCGCAAAGGCCAGGACAAGCCGTACGGCGGGCGCTTCGAGCCGCAACGCGTCGTCTTTGCCGACGAGTGGGGCAGGAGCATCGAGTTTTGAAGCCCAAGTGGACATCCTTGGCGTTGGCGATTGCAGCAATGTTCATCGCTGCGGCCGGAGTGCAACATGGCGATGCATCGATGATCACGGCTCAAGCCCAAACATCGCCCGCGCCCAAAGCGGCGGAATTCACTGATGGCGATGCAAGCGATCTTCTCAACCAGATCACCAGCGGCTTCACCGGCCGCAACCAGAAGAAAGTGCTAGCGGCGTTTGATCTTGCGGCCATGACTGATGGCGAGCGCTTTCGCCAGCAGATCATCTCTTTCTTTTCACATACGGAGAGCGTGCGCATCCACTTCAACCTGGTGAAGACCTCGAGCGAGGAGGGCAAGGGCGCGGCCGATGTCCAGGTGGAGATGGAGGCGGCACCCCGCGATGACAACGCACCCACGGTGCACAAGCAGGAGCGCCTGCGCTTTACCGCCGCCGGCACTTCTCAGGGATGGAAATTTACTGACGTCGAGCCGCGCGCGTTCTTTTCGCTGCAACCATGAATGACAAGGCACAAACATGAAGCGCGAATACCCTGACCGGCCGATCGTTGGCGTGGGCGCGGTGATCGTGCGCGGGGCCCAGGTGCTGCTGGTGAAGCGTGGAGCGCCGCCTCTTGAAGGCGAGTGGTCGCTGCCCGGCGGTGTGGTGGAACTGGGTGAAACCCTGCGCGCCGCCGCGGAGCGCGAAGCGCTTGAAGAAACGGGCCTGGTCGTGGAGGCGGGTGAAGTGCTGGAAGTGTTTGATCGCATCATTCCTGGCGCCGGCGGCCGGCCGCAATACCACTACGTGTTGGTCGACTTCCTTTGCCATGTGACCGGCGGCGAACTGCGCGCGGGCGGCGACGCGGCGGAAGTGGCGTGGGCGAGCGAGGAGGAATTGAAGAAATACAAGTTGGAGAAGCCGGCAAGGGATGTGATCGGGAAAGCGTTTTCGCGGGCGCCCGCTTCCGAAGTCCCGAGCGGAGCGAGGGATCCCTATAACCAGAAATGAACCAGAGCCGGACCCAAAGCCTATCGCGACTGATAGGGTTCCCTCCCCTTCGCTGCGCTCAGGGTCGGGATTTCAGGAAGAACCCCACACGTACGCATCATCCTGCGCCAAGCCTACAAACGCCAGCACGCGGCACGCGAACTGCCGCGCCATATCTTCCACGGTCTGGGGATGGTTATAGAACGTCGGGATCAGCGGATAAATGGTCGCGCCGGCTTCCGCAGCAGCTTGCATGTTGCGGATGTGGATGAGATGGAGCGGAGTTTCGCGCACGCACAGCACCAGGGGACGCTTCTCCTTCAGGCAGACGTCGGCGGCGCGTTCGATCAGGTTGCCGGCGAAACCGTGCGCGATCCTGGCCAGCGTGCCCACGCTGCAGGGCAGGACCACCATCCCGGTGGTCGGATACGACCCGCTGGCGATGGCGGCGCCGATATCATCCACGTTCTGCTGTTGAATTTTGCTCGAGTCGGCGCCGAGCAGTTGCTGCACCAGGTTGTTGCGTCCCTTGATCGAGAGCTCTTCGGCAAAGACGCGCAGCGCTTTGTCAGAGGCGATGAAATGGACCTTGCCGACCCGCGCATCGCGCTCCAGCAGCACCAGCAGCGCGCACGTGAACGCAGCGCCACTCGCGCCGGTGGCGGCGACAGTGAGCACGCGGGCTGGGGATTGAGTTGGAGTGTTCATTGATTAAGGCAGGCTCAAGCGTAACGCCTGGGGAAACTTTCAGGCAAGACTTGGACTTCCCTCTGAAATCCCGAGCGGAGCGAGGGATCTCTACTCCAAGAGTCTAAGCTTTTGATTGAGATAGGGATCCCTCGCTCCGCTCGGGATTTCAGAAAAAAGCGCCGCTGCATGATTTAATCTGGCTTGTAACCTGAAATACCCTATGGATCCCACCGCGCTCCGCAAGCTCCTCGAAC
Organism: Candidatus Angelobacter sp.; assembly: GCA_036380095.1. Taxonomy (GTDB): domain Bacteria; phylum Acidobacteriota; class Terriglobia; order Terriglobales; family Acidobacteriaceae; genus Angelobacter. The sequence continues at coordinate 11,813 of DASVFK010000072.1, forward strand.
GGGTCCGCGCCGGCAAGCTCTCGCCGGTCGAAGCCGTGGCCCGCATGCGGCACATGCCGTTTGAAGACCTGGGGTTCGCCAAGGTCGATCACCATCGCCGCCTGCGCGCAGGCATGCCGGAGGTTATCTTCTCCCAGGGCAAGACGCCACGCCAGGTGGCCGATATTTTCAAGCGGCTGGCAGCGCACGGCGGCAACGTGCTGGCGACCAAGGCGGACGTCGCGCATTTTCGCGCGGTGAAAAAGCAGATGCGCAAGGCCGAGTATCGCGAGCTGGCGCACGCCATCGTGTTGAAGCAAGATAAAACCGTGTACGGCAAGGGCACGATCGTTGTGGTTTCAGCCGGAACCAGCGATATTCCCGTGGCCGAAGAAGCGCTGGTGACCGCCGAGATCATGGGCAATGAAGTCGCCCATCTTTATGACGTGGGAGTGGCAGGCATCCATCGCCTGCTGGCCAACCGCAAGGTGATTGACAAGGCGCGCGTGGTGATCGTGTGCGCCGGCATGGAAGGCGCTCTGCCCAGCGTGGTGGGCGGATTGCTGCGGGCGCCGGTGATCGCCGTGCCCACCAGCGTGGGCTACGGAGCATCGTTTGACGGCCTGGCGGCGCTGCTGGGCATGCTGAACTCCTGCGCTTCCAACGTGAGCGTGGTCAACATCGATAACGGTTTCGGCGCTGGGTATGTGGCTTCCATGATCAACCGCCTTTAAGTCTAAAGACATCAGCGCAGTGCCGCCGCATTTTGCCTTCCACAAACCCACCGGCAAAAGCAAGCACTTTCGATACCTAGCCGGCAATTTTTCCTGCGCAACGTTGCCGCCGGTTAAAGCGTCTCACTGGCAGGTGTACAATCTGCTTAGACATTGAGGGCCTGCGGACCTTCTTTACGGGAAGCTTCTTCCCAGCCGAGGCGAACATGAACGTTCATGTCAGCTACAAGTCAGGCAAAACCTCCGACGTAGAGCGCGAATTCGAAATCCAAAGCAGGAAACTTGAGCGCAGGTTGCGGGTCTTCAAGCCCGACCTGGTGCATCTGCACGCGATCGTGGACCAGCAAAACGGCCAGGGGCCAAGCACCTCGCTGAACCTGCGCCTGCCTTCCGGGCAGATGGCGGTGCAGCAGACGGCGCCGATCGGAGAAAACGTGCTGGCCGCGCTCAAGGCCGCGTTCAACGACCTGTTTTCGCAGCTTACGCGGCACAAAGACATGCTGCGTGGACAGTGGACACGCAGCCTGCGTCGCGACGCCAAGGCCGAAACTGCCGCGGCGATGCAAGCGGCAGCCGGTCCAACGCGTCGGACCACGGTGGCGCCCGCTCCGCCCAAGGCGGCCGCGCCCGGCGATCTTGAGAGCTGGGTGAACGCGGGCATGGGCGATCTGAAGACCTTCATCGAACGCGAGCTGCGGTTTCGCGCGGCTGCAGGCCAGATTCGCGAAGACCAGATCACTACGGAAGAAGTTGTAGATGAAGTGATGCTCTCCGCGCTCTCCAAGGAGGACGGCGGCGGGCAGCTTCTGTCCCAGGAGAGCTGGTTCGGCCGGCTGGCGCTGGAAGCCATTCGCCGCCTGACTGAAGACAACGCGGACACAGCCAACGTCTCGCTCGACGCTCCGGCGCGGGCGCAAAACGTCTCCGGCAGTGACGAAAACTTCCTGCAATACCATCAACCCGACGATCAGCCTCCGGAAGAAGCCGTGATTTCCGATGCCGGTGTGCGCACCCCGGAGGAGATCTACGCCAGCGAGGAGATGGTGGCCCAGCTTGACCGCGTGCTGCGGGAGGTGGGCACGCGCGACCGCGAGGCCTTCATCCTGTACACGCTGGAAGGCTTTACAGTGGACGAGATTGCGCGCTTATCAGACCGCCCCCCCGACCAGGTCAGAAAATCGATCCACCATGCGCGCGAGCGCGTGCAGCAGAAGCTGCCGGAGCGCAACCAGTTCCGCCGCAGCCTGCTGAGCCGCTCCCGTGTCGCCTGATCCCTGGAACGATTCAGCCTAGAGCACAAGGAGGACTGCATGATGACTCGTGAGGAACTTCGCCAGCTTGCGCAAGTGGAGTCAGCGGAAGGATGCGCCATCAGCTTTTACTTCCAGCCGCAGACACCGCAAGACAAATCGCATCGCGAGGAGGCGATCCTCATCAAGGACCTGGTGCGCGAGGCGCTGCGGCGGGCCGAACGCAACGGCCATGCCCCGGCGGTCCGGGAAGACCTGCAACGCATCCTGTTAACCGCGGAAGGGCTGCACGGCAACCATTCGCGGGGCAAGGCCATCTTTGCCTGCCACGCCAAGGGGATCTGGCGCGAGGTTGACGCCCCGCCGCGGCTGGGGCGCTCGCAGATCGCGGTGGGCCCGCGCTTTCATCTCAAGCCGCTGGTCACGGCCTTTACCGGAATGCCGCGCAGCCTGGTCGCACTGGTGGACCGCAAGCGGGCACGCATGTTTGAACTGAAGAATGACATTCTCACGCAGAAGCCGGACCTGGAGTTCGGCCCGCTGCCCAAGGTGGGCAAGAGCGACGGCTACCTCGGCTATGACGCCGGCCATCGCGAGCGCCACATTGAGAACGAAGTGAAAAACCACTTCAAGCTGTTCGCGGAATCGCTGCAGGCCCTGCTCAACCAGGAAAAATATGACGCACTCATGATCGGCTGCCGCGACGAAGCGTGGTCAGAGCTGGAGCCCAACCTGCACACGGACGTGAAGCAGAAGATCGCGGGCCGCTTCCTGCTGGACCCCATCGCTGCTACCGCGGACGACGTGCGCGAGTACACCACGCGGATCCTGGAAAAGAAACATAAGGAAGACCTCGAGGACCTGGTGCGCGAGGCAGTGGGACAGGCTTCACGCAATGGACGCGGCGCCCTGGGCCTGCGCCACGTGCTGACCGCGCTGGAGCGCCAGGAAGTGCAGACGCTGCTGGTGACCCGCGACTTTACCGCCCAGGCCGTGGAATGCACCAACTGCCGTCATCTCGATACGCGCATGGTCAGCGCCTGCGCCGCCTGCGGACAGCCGACGCGCGAACTGGGCGACGTTGCCGAAGCCCTCTTCGAGCTGGCCCTGCGCAACGGTGCGGACATTCAGTTTATCGATTCGCATCCGGAGCTGGAGAAAGCGGGCCGCGTGGGCGCGCTGCTGCGCTTCCGGGCCGACCAGAGCCGGGCGGAAAAAGTGGCGGTGTAAAAAACAGGTATTTGGTAGTTGGCTCTTGGTATTTGGCCAAGTACCAACTACCAAGTACCAAATACCCAGAACCATGTCCGACAACGCGCTCAAAGACTTCCGCAATTTTCCCGGCATCATCGAGTCCTGGGAGCTGGTGCGGACCGGGCTGGTGGTGATCCGCGAGCAGAGCTACCGGCTGGAGCTGTGGCATTCCCATTCGAACCCGGACATTCCGTATTACGTGGCCATCCATGTGCAGGAGAAAGGCGTGTGGAGACGCATCTCCGATCCGCCTTTTGCCACGGGTCGCAGCGGCGATGAGGCCCTGCGCGACGCCATGGTGTTTCTGAGCGAGCGGCTGGCGGCGTAAACCCCAGCCGTGAGCCAGTAGCTATTAGCTAGTAGCTAGCAGCTGATTCCGGTGATATCCTTCTCCGTTTTCCATCCACGTAATCAAAGAGGGCTCTCATGAAGCGCAGAGATTTTCTTTCGGGACTGGCCATAACTTCGGCCACGCTGGCAGCCGGCCAGGGCACCAAGCCGGAGACGCAGCAGATGCCGCCGCCATACAAGCAGGTCCCCAAGCTACCGAACCCGAAAAACATCATGATCTCGGCGGCGAACGGGATCACCTCCCGGGGGAACCACCTTGAAGCCGGTTACAAGAAGCTGGTGGCGGGCGCGGACACGCTGGAGGCCGCCATTACTACGGTCTCCGGCCCGGAAAACGATCCCCTGGACGACAGCGTGGGTCTGGGCGGTCTGCCCAACGAGGATTGTGTGGTGGAACTGGATTCGTGTTGCATGCACGGCCCCTCGCGGCGCGCCGGGTCCGTGGGCGGCGTGCGTGACATCAAGAACGTTGCCTCGCTGGCCCGCACTGTGATGGAGCACACTGGCCACGTAATGTTGGTGGGCGAAGGAGCAACGCGCTTTGCCGTGCTCATGGGCTTTCCCAAAGAGAACCTGCTGACGGAGGCCTCGCGCAAGGTTTGGCAGTTGTGGAAGGAATACCACTCAAATCTGGATTGGTGGGGGCCGGGCCTGGCTGATCCCAAGTTCAAGTTTCCCGCGAACCTGGAAACCGGCGCGCTGGCAGACCAGCCCCAGCCTGTGCGTCGCCTCTACGCGCTGGCTGCGGAGATCGGAATTCCTGAGTCCATGCGTCTCGATGCGATCCGGAAAGTCCTCGATCCGCCTACCGGCACTATCAATTGTTCCGCGCTGAACGAGAAAGGCGAGATGTCCAGCGTGACCACCACCAGCGGCCTGGCCTGGAAACTGGCAGGACGTTGCGGCGATTCTCCCATCATCGGCGCGGGCTGCTATTGCGACCAGGACGTGGGCGCAGCCGGCGCCACCGGCAGCGGCGAGGAGAACATCAAGGTGGCCGGCGCGCATACCATCGTGGAGAACATGCGCCACGGCATGTCGCCGGAAGAAGCAGGCATGGACGCGCTCAAACGCATCGTGCGCAATTACAACAACGATATGTCCAAGCTGATCTACGTCAGCATGCACTACTACATCCTGCGCAGGGACGGCGCTTACGCGGGGGTTACGTTGTGGTCAGGCCCGGCGGAGCATCCCGCGCGGTTTGCCGTGGCAGACGGCAACGGCGTGGCGCGCCACGAAACGGCCAAAGCGCTGCTCCAGGGCAATCCCAAGAGCTGGCCGCCGATGCCGAAGGCAAGCAAATAGCACCTCAGCAGTTGGCAATTAGCCAGAGGCAAGAAACGAAAGATTCTCGCGAGTTGAAAGTCTGAGTGAAGGGCCATGGGGCCCCAACATTTCTCTTCCGGAGGCATCGATGCGCGCAAAAAAGATCTTCTCTACCCTGATCGCCCTGTCGCTGGCCGTCGCCTTCTCTGCTGTCTCGCTTGG
>DASVFK010000073.1:0-14179 GCA_036380095.1 Candidatus Angelobacter sp.
CGTGCGGATGGCGTTGCCGTCAAGCCGCCACGTGTGCGCCCGCTGCTGCTGGAGTTCCGGTTCAGTCATCCCTTAAATCCGCTTAAACGCCTTCTGTATCTCCTTTACAGAATACTTCAACACCACCGGCCTGCCATGCGGACACGTCATGGGACACTCGGTTTTGGCCAGTTCTTTGAGCAGCCATTCCATCTTGTTCTGCTCCAGCGGCATGTTGATCTTGATAGCGGCATGGCAGGCAATGCTCGCCGCAATCCTCGCGCGCACCTTCTCCAGGTTTGTCTCCTGCTCTTCCTGCTGAAATTGTTCCAGCACTTCCAGCAGCAGTTTCTCTATCTCAGCGGCGTCAACTCCGGCGGGCGCGGTCTTGATCGCCACGGTGCGCGTCCCAAAAAGCTCCGCTTCAAAGCCATTGCGCCGAAGCTCTTCGGAAATCTCCGTAAAGATCGCTTGCTGGCCGGGAGTGAGCTCCACCACCAGGGGCATGAGCAGGCGCTGGCCCTCCACGGCGGCACGGCTGCGTTCGCGCAGGATCTTCTCAAACAGCACTCGCTCGTGCGCCACGTGCTGGTCAATGATCCACAAGCCATCGCCGTTCACCGCCAGGATGAACGAGTCGCGCACCTGGCCTAGCGGCTTCAGGCTGGCGATCGCAAGCTCATCCGGGACTGCCTGCGCTTCTTCGGGAAGTATATTGCCGCACGAATCGGCGGACGCTACTCTTGCAAGCGAGATTCCCGGGAGGGCCACGGCGGCAAATCCACTTACGGCGGCGTTTGCCTCAATCGGGATCGCCTCGCCGGCAAATCGCAAGCGCGCATTCTCCGGCGGCGGGACCGGAGCTTGCAGCTGAAAGCCTGGTGCCGCTTGTGCGGCTGCAACAGCAGCCGTCCCTCCTTGCGGCTGCGCACCGGGAGAAAGGCCCGGCGCCGCGTTGGGAGCGGCAGTGATCTCACGCGGAAACTCCGGCACGGGACGCGCCTTCAGCAACGCCGCCCGTACCGACTCTCGGACAAAATCGTGCACCAGCGAGTGCTGGCGAAAGCGCACCTCTGTCTTGGACGGATGCACGTTGGCATCCACCTCTGCGTTCGGCAGTTCGATGAACAGCAGCACCACCGGGAAGACCGTGGGCGGCAAGATGTTGCGATACGCTTCCGTGAGCGCGTGTTGCACCAGGCGGTCGCGGATCAAGCGGTTGTTGACGAAAACAAAAATCGAGTTGCGGTTCAGCTTCTGTATCTCCGGCTTGGAAACGAACCCGGAGACGCGGATATCGCCCGGAACAGGCGGCTCGTAGTCTTCGTCGCGGCGCCAGGGCGGGGGCTCTGGAATGCCCACGCGCTCGAGCTTCATGCCGGCGGTCACGGGCACCAGTTGGTCCAGCGTCTCGCGGCCAAAGACCTGGTAGATGCGGTCGGCGTGCGTCTTGACCGGCGCCGCAATCAGCATGGCGTTCGTGGCGGTGTGCAGCTCAAAGTGCTTTTCCGGATGCGCCAGCGCATAATGCGTGACCAGCGCAGCCAGGTGGGAGAGTTCTGTGGACTCGGCTTTCAGGAACTTCTTGCGCGCCGGCGTATTGAAGAAGAGGTCGCGCACGGCGATGGAGGTTCCTTCCGGGAGACCCGCTTCCTCCACGCGCAGGATCTTGCCTCCGGCGATCTCCAGACGTGTCCCGCCTGGCTCTTCCGGCGCTCGGGTTTCCAACAGCACTCGCGCCACCGAGGCGATCGAAGGCAGCGCCTCACCGCGGAAACCCAGCGTGTTGATGTTCAGGAGGTCTTCCGCATCCTTGATCTTCGAAGTCGCGTGGCGCTCGAACGCCAGCAGCGCATCATCGCGCACCATGCCGCAACCGTTGTCCACGACCTGGATGAGCTTGCGCCCGCCGCCTTCCACTTGCACCTTGATGCGCGTGGCCCCGGCGTCCAGCGAGTTCTCCAGCAGCTCTTTCAGCACGGAAGCAGGACGCTCCACTACCTCGCCGGCAGCAATCTTGTTGGCTACGTTTTCGGAAAGAACGTGGATGCGGCCCATGGGAAGGCTTCATTCTAGCTGGATGAAGGAAAATCCACCACGGAGTCACGGAGGCACGGAGAAAAACTGAAGCAAGAAGAAGGAAGACGCGGATATGGCTGGAGTACCACCTATCAGAGTCCATTCTTAAAAGCAAGGCACGGCATGAGGGTGAAGAACATCCACGCTCAGCCGCCTCAGGCAAAAGTCCCTTGGAAGAGTGACCACTGGTGCGGAATAGGCAATCAGATTTCTACTTTCTCCGTGCCTCCGTGTCTCCGTGGTTGGTTTTTTCTTTCCGATGAAGCTACTTCGTCGCCACCGCCGTGCTCAACGCCGGCGCCGGATACTGGGGCAGCTTTTCCCGCGTGCGGTTGGAACGCTGGATCTCCAGTTCTCCAAACAGGATGGAAGGAGCCACAATCGCGCTGGGCAAAGGCTCCGTGCGGTTATAGACATAGGTGTCATTTCCCGCGGCCACAATGTCATTACGCAGGGCCCGTGTATCCAACTGCTTAAAGATGGCGCCACGGACCAGTTCCATGCGCCCGTCACTCACGTACACGCGCCACAACAGCCGGGGCGCGAGCTGCGGCCCCGTGGTTTCGACGTAATAGCCATAGGGCCGGCCCTGCTCCTTGCACATTTCCATCAGCTTCTTCTTGAGCTCTTCAAACGGAACGCCGTTCGATGCCTGGAAGATCAGGTTGGAGATGCTCGCTCGGGGCGCGCCATAGAGCGCCGTGCGCCCGTGACCGTTGGAGCGGGGGAAGTCGCGGATCGGCTCCCGCCGGAGAAGGTAGTTCTTCAGCACGCCTTTCTCGATCAAGGTGACCGCCTGGGCCTCCACGCCTTCGTCGTCCACGTCGTAGCCGCCGGCGAGCGTCAGGCCGTCGATGGCTTTGGCCGTGGGATCGTCAACCACGGTAAAGAAGTCCGGAAGCACGCGGTTCTTGAACGACGAGCCAAACTCACCGCGCGCCCGCGCCATGTTGCCCAGCTCAGGACGAACACCCACCACGTTCTGGGCGATCAGGCGCTCAAACGCCGCCGTGGCCGCATCAGCGGAAAAAAGCACCGGCCCACGATATTCGTCTTCCACCAGCGGCGCATTCTTGAGCGCGCTGAAAGTCCCGATGAGCTTCTGTGCGTCCTTTTCCACCACCTCAGGCCTGGGCAACTCGCCTGGCTTGGTCACCACATATCCCTGGCTGCGCTCCAGGCGCATGCCGTCCTCGGCTTGTGTGCTCCCGGCGAAGGAAAAGCTGTAAATGGCGCGGCCGTTGCGCGTGACCGTCCCTTCCGTGTTTACGTAGTAGCGGTTCAGTACGCGGCAGCTGAAGTACGCGCTAGAGCTTTCCAGGGCCGAATCGCGGCGGAACATTTCTGAGGTGGCCCGGACCCTTTGCTTCCAGGCATTCAGGTCCACTTCGACTTTGAACGGATTGCGCACCGACTCGACCGCTTTTTCCTGGGAAAAGTCCGCCACTTCGCTTTCGCTCTGCACGTTCTTGAGAGCAGCCTGCTTTTCCGTGAGCCCACTCAGGGCCGCCTTGTAGGCTTTGTCCGTGGCCAGCCAGAGCTGGTGGCGCAGCGCCATCTCGTTGTTTTCGATGGGCATGATTTCCATGGTGCCCTGGCCTTCGCCATAATAGCTGTCCTGCTTGTAGTCCCCGATCCGCACCACCACGCGCACAAAGCGCCCGATGTTGGAGCGGTCCCCGCGCAACGCGCCCAGCGTGGCGTCCATGCTGTAATCCTGGATTTCCGTCACCTGGTAGTCGATGTAATACGGCCGCTGCATCTGGCCGAGTTGCAGCTTTTCCTGCGAGCGCTTGAGTTCCGCCAGCATGGCCCTGAGCACGGGATCATTGTGATCGTCTGTGGCGATGGTCGACTTAGCCGCCGGGCTGTCTTCCGCCGCGCAGAAGGGCAGCGAAGCGGTCAGTGCGAGAAAAAGAGTGATAACGATGCGACGCATTAGCGGTTCTCCTGCTTCGGTGTTGGCGCGGTGGGGCTGTTGGTCGTCTGGGTGGTCTGGCTGGCCACGTCAGTCTTGTCAAAGCCCGGCGGAGGCAGCACCGGCGGGCGATCATGCCCTTGCGCCACTTTCTGGACTTCAATCTCAGAAAACAGCATCGCGGGCGCCGCCGCGGCCACCGGGACCGAGCCCGATTCCGCGCCGCATTCACCGTTGAAAACGTCCATCTTTTCGCCGGTCAGCACAATCCGGTTCAAAACATTGCGTGGCGTGCCAATGATGTCCACACCTCGCACCAGCTCATCGGGACGCCCGTCCGCGTACACCTTCCACACCATCAGCGGCATCACCTGAAAGGCCTGCGGCAGGTTGCGCGTGGTGAGCGTGAAGCCGCCGGCGATGTCCTCAAAGTAAAGCCCGAACTGCTTGTTCTGTTTCTTGATCTCGGCGATGAGCGCCTCCCGCAGCTTCGCGTCCGGCACCGTGTTGGTGGAGCGGACGATCAGGTTCCCTTGCCGGCCCACGGGCATCATCCCATCCTGCGCGCGACCGTGGCCATTGGAATGTTCAAATCCCTTGACCGGCATGCGCGACATCAAGAACTGCTTGAGCACGCCTTTCGAGATCAGCTCCACCTTCTGGCTTTTCTCGCCTTCATCGTCGTAGGAGTAGTAGCCACTCAGGTCCACGCCGCTGATGGAGGGCAGAGTGGGATCGTCTTCCACGCTCAGGAACGCCGGCAGCACGGCTTGTCCCACGTCCTTGGTAAAGGTCTGACCCTCATTTTCGCCGCGTTGGCGCTGACCTTCCAGGCGATGTCCCACCACTTCATGGAAGAACACCGCGGCGGCGCGTCCTGAAAGCAGCGCCGGGCCGTTGAAGGGCTCCACGATGGGCGCCTTCTTCAGGTCGCGCAGATCGCGCGCGATCTTTTCGATCTTGGCCGTCATCACCTGCTCGGAGACCAGCTTGTCAAATGCGGAAGCGTCAAAAGTTTCGGAGCGCGCCAGTTCCATGCCGTCATCGGCGCGCGTGCTGCCCAGGGCCAGCACCCGGATCAGGGCCTGCGACTCCACGATTCGGGAGCCTTCGCTGGACACAAAGTAGTGGGTGGAGTTCTGCACCACCAGCATCACCGTGGAGTTCTCAATTTCAGGGTACTTGGCGAAAATGGCCGAGTACCGGCGCAACCGTTCCTGCCACTGTTTCTCGTCAAACTGCGGCGCCGCGACAGCCTTGCCGTTGTAGACCTGGGGTTTTTCGTCAGAAAAGTCAGCCGAGGAATCTTCTTCCTGCGCGCGCACTTTGGTATTGGTCTTCACTTCCAGGTAGGTCTGGGCAGCGCGCTTGTACATGCGGTCAGTGTTGAGCCACAGTACCCGCGCAATCGCGTCCGGCCTGTCTTCCACCGGGAGAGAGGCCGAGGTCACGGCATTGAAGCGGTGTTCGCCGTGCGTATTGTCCAGTTCGCGGTTGCCTACGCGCATGGAGATATCGACGTTGCGCTCGTGACGGTTCAGCTTGGCCACGATGGCTCCGTTGCTGGCCGCAAGGATGTTGCCCGATTGGTCCGACGCCGAATAGCTGATGTAATACGGCGCCGGCTCCGCCTTGCCTAGCGAGGCCATGGCGCGGTCCAGCTCCTGCTGCAGCGACTTCATTAAAACCTGATCGGAGCCGGCTTTCGGGCTGGCCTGCCCCAACGCTGCCGGGACACAAATGGCCGTCATAATTAGTGTGAGAAATAAGGACTTGAACGATGACATGGCACTCAGAGTTTACCTGAACCAGAGCACAAGGGAAATGTTACGTTAGACGCGAAAAGACTTACCGCAAAGGGCGCAAAGGCCGCAACGCGGTGAAAGATCACAGGCCATTCACTACTCTCTTGATCCCATGCTTGAGGTGTACAGTATTGAAATTAATGAGGATACCGAGCCTGCAGCGACTGAGTTTGAGATAGGACAAGAGCTGCGCGAGACCGATGGCTGCCAGGGCATCTACGGATTTCACCTCAAGGACCACTAAATCTTCCACTAGCACATCCAGCCGATAACCTACGCCCAGCCGTGCCTCTCTGTTCTGGCAAAGGAACACCCCGAATTCTTCTTTGCGCCTACAAAGACATTTCGCCGCGAATTAGCACAAAACACGCGAATCGGATTCAGAAGATTATCTGACTCGTGTGCTTGGCGTTTATTCGCGGCTCACTTCCGGCTGTGCCCAGGTTTATTCTCCAGCTCCCTGTGCCCGCTCCGGTTTCCAGCGCAACACCGGTTTGCGGGCGGCAGCGGTTTCGTCCAGCCGCGAAACGCGCGTCATATGCGGCGCGCTCTTCACCAGTTCCGGATCCTGTTCCACTTCGCGGGCAATGGATTTCATGGCGTCGATGAAGAGGTCCAGTTCCTCGAGCGACTCGCTCTCCGTAGGCTCAATCATCAACGCCCCGTGGACCACAAGGGGAAATGACACTGTATAAGGATGGAAGCCGTAATCGATCAGGCGCTTGCCGATGTCCCCGGTCTTCACGCCTTTCTGCGCCTGCCGGTGGTCGCTGAAGACGACCTCGTGCATGGACGGGCTCGAGTACGGCAGCTCGAAAACGCCCTCGAGCTTGTTGCGAATGTAGTTGGCGTTGAGCACGGCGTCTTCCGTGGTCTGGCGCAGGCCGTCCGGCCCGTTGGCCATGATGTAAGCCAGCGCGCGCACGTGCATGCCGAAGTTGCCGAAGAACATGCGCACCCGGCCCACGGACTGCGGCCGGTCATAGTCAAAGCCGAGCGTGCCGTCCGCTTTCTCCACGATCACCGGCTTGGGCAAAAATGGTTCCAGAGCTTTCTTGCAGGCCACTGGCCCGGAGCCCGGACCGCCGCCGCCGTGTGGCGTGGAAAAAGTCTTGTGCAGGTTCAGGTGCATCACGTCGACGCCAAAATCGCCGGGGCGCGTCTTGCCGACAAGAGCGTTCATGTTCGCGCCGTCCATGTACAAGAGGCCGCCCTTGCGGTGCAGGATCTCCGCAATCTTGTCGATCTCCTGCTCGAAGATGCCGAGCGTGTTGGGATTGGTGAGCATCAGGCCGGCCACGTCTTCATTCATCTGCGCTTCCAGGGCCGCGATATCGACCATGCCGCGCTCGTTCGACTTGAGGTTTTCCACTTCATAGCCGCAAATTGCCGCCGTGGCCGGGTTGGTGCCGTGGGCTGAGTCAGGAATCAGGATCTTCTTGCGCGGGTTTCCTTTCGACTTGAGCAACGCGTGGATCAGCAGGATGCCGGTCATCTCGCCGTGCGCTCCCGCTGCCGGCTGCAGCGTGATGGCGTCCATTCCCGTGATGTCGAGCAGGCAATCCGCCAGGAGCTTCATGATGCGCATGGCGCCCTGGGAAACTCTCTCCTGCTGGTAAGGATGCGCTTCCGCCAGCCCGCGCAACCGCACCACAAACTCGTTCACGCGCGCGTTGTACTTCATGGTGCAGGAGCCCAGCGGGTACATGCCCAGATCAATCGCGTAATTCCAGGTGGAGATGCGGGTGAAGTGGCGGATGATCTCCATCTCGCTCACCTCAGGCATGTGCCCCAGGTCTTCGCGGGCTGACTCGCCCAGGGCTTCTTTGTAATCAACCGCCGGCACGTCCAACGGCGGCAGCCGGTAGCCTTTCTTGCCCGGTGAAGAGCGCTCAAAGATCAGCGCTTCATTCTGGTTCACGTGACGCGTGGCTTTTTTGATGTCCTTGTCGCTCATTGGCCCACCGCCTGCACCGCCTGATCGATGTGCTCTTTGCTGTTCATCTCCGTGCAGCACCACACGGCCGCATTGCCCAGTTCGGGATAAAACTTCCTGAGCGGAAACCCGCCGATCGTCTTTTTGGCCAGTAGCCGCTCGTTGATGTCATAAGGATCGTCTTTGCTTTGCACCACAAACTCGTTGAAGCGTGGCGCACCGGCGAAGAGCACTTTGGCTCTTTTCCCGAACTCGCCCGCGGCGTAAGCCGCCTTGGCCACGTTCTGCGCGGCGAGTTCCTTCAGGCCTTCGCGACCGTAGATCGTCATATAAATGGTCGCCATGGTGGCGATGAGCGCCTGGTTGGTGCAGATATTGGAGGTGGCCTTCTCGCGCCGGATGTGCTGCTCGCGCGTGGAGAGCGTGAGCACGAAGCCGCGCTTGCCGTCGCGGTCGCGCGTCTCGCCCACCAGCCGTCCCGGCATCTGGCGTACGTACTTCTCTTTGGCCGCCATCACGCCGGCGTACGGGCCGCCGTAACCCAGCGGCACGCCGAAGGACTGCGCTTCCATGGAGACGATGTCCGCCTCAACCGGCGGCTTCACCACGCCAAGCGAAAGCGCCTCCGCGATAGAGACGGCCAGCACCGCGCCGTTCTTGTGCGCCAGTTCGGCCACTGCTTTCACGTCTTCGATGGTGCCGAAGAAATTCGGCGATTGGATCAGCACCACCGCCGTATCCTCTGTGATCTTCTTTTCCAGATCGGCCATGTCAACACGGCCGTTCTCCAGGTAGCCGCACTCGGCGATTGGCATGTTTTGATGCTGCGAATAGGTGCGAATCACTTCGCGATATTCCGGATGCACGGTGCGGGCCACCACGGCACTGCTGCGCCCGGTCACCCGCATCGCCATCAGAACGGCTTCCGCGGCGCCGGTAGAGCCGTCATACATGGACGCGTTAGCCACATCCATGCCGGTGAGCTCGCAGACCATGGTCTGGAATTCAAAGATCGCCTGCAGGGTGCCCTGCGCGATCTCCGGCTGATACGGCGTGTAGGCGGTGAAGAACTCGCCGCGCGAGATCAGCGAATCGATCACCACCGGCCGGTAGTGGGAATAAGCGCCTGCGCCCAGAAACATCGCGTAACCCGCGGCGCTGGCTTCCGCGCAGCGGCGGAAGAATTCGATGATCTCTGACTCGGACATCTGCCGCGGCACTTTCAGGTCGCGTTTGAGACGGTAAGCCGCCGGAATCGGCGCAAACAGGTCGTCCATGGACTTCAAGCCGATCTCGCGCAGCATTTGCTCGCGGTCGGCGGGAGATTTGGGAAGATAACGCATAGTGGAATTTGGTAAGTGGGTAATTTGGCAATTGGGCAATTGAAAAATAGGCCCACGTGGCCGTGCGTCTTCAATTACTCAATTACAGAATTACTCAATTTGCCAAATCTCCGTGCCTCCGTGTTTCCGTGGTGGATTTGGTTTTTGGTTCTTCACTTTTCTTCCGCGATGTACTTCTCATAATCGTCCGCCGAGAGCAACGCGCTGGCTTCAGCAGGATTCGAAAGTTCCACTTTGATCATCCAGGCTTTGTGCGCGTCCTTGTTAACCTCTTCCGGCGCGCTGTTCAGGGCCTCATTCACCTCAGTCACTTTGCCTGAAGCCGGCGCATACAGCTCGGATACTGCCTTCACGGACTCCACGGTGCCGAAGGCCTTGCCCGCTTCAAGCTGCGCGCCTACTTTCGGCAGCTCGACAAAGACGATGTCGCCCAGCGACTCCTGCGCGTGGTCGGTAATGCCCACCAGCCCGGTTTTGCCGTTCACCTGGATCCATTCGTGCTCTTTGGTGTACTTGTAGTCCTTGGGATACGCCATGTCTTTTTTCTAGGGCGCAACAACGCTCCGCTGTAGCGCCCTCATGCTCCGTTTCGCGCGGGCCAGCGCTCACTCCGCATTTCACCCGGCTACTTTTTCAGATTTATACAACAATAGACCTTTGACCACTGGTTACGTCATCTTTGCGCGCTTGTAAAACGGGGTCGGCACAACCTTGCATTTCACGTTCTGGCCGCGGATCTCCACAAATACTTCATGGCCCAGCTCCGCGTGCGCCGGCGGCACATAGGCCAGCGCGATATGTTTCTTCAGGTACGGCGCGGGCGACCCACTGGTCACGTAGCCGATCTCCTGGCCCGAGGCGTCCATTACTTTGTAGCCATCGCGCGGAATACCGCGGTCCACTGCCTCCAGGCCCACCAGCGTTCGCTTCAGCCCTGCGGCCTTGGCTTTCTCCAGCGCCGCGCGGCCGATGAAATCGCCTTTGTCCATCTTGCAGAAGCGATCCAGGCCCGCTTCCCATACGTTGATGGTGTCTGAAATCTCGTGGCCGTAAAGCGCCATACGTCCTTCCAGGCGCAGCGTGTTGCGTGCGCCCAGCCCGCAAGGAACGATGCCGAGCTCTTTGCCCGCTTCGGCCACTTCGTTCCACACGCGCTCGCTGGTGGCGACGTCCGATGGCACGTAAATCTCAAATCCGTCTTCCGCCGTGTAGCCGGTACGGGCAATCAACGTGTTGGGCAACCCGCAGACCGTTCCGTGCTTGAACCAGTAATTCTTGATCTGCGAAAGATCTACATTGGTCAGCTTCTGCAGCGTGGCTTCTGCCTTGGGACCCTGGATGGCGATCTGTGTGTAGTAGTCGCCTACGTCGTCGGCGTGGCAGTGGAAGCGGCCAACATTCTTCTTGACCCAGCCGTAATCCTTCTCCCGCGTGCCCGCGTTGATCACCAGCAGATAATCGTTCTGGCCCAGCTTGTGCACGATCACGTCGTCCACGAACGTGCCTTCGGGATAGAGCAACGCGGAATAGTGCGCCTGGCCTTCCTGGAGTTTCGAAGCGTCGTTCATGCTGATCCACTGCGTGGCCTGGAGTGCCTCCGGCCCGCGCATCAGGATGTCGCCCATGTGGGAAACGTCAAACATTCCTACGCCGGTACGCACGGCTAGATGTTCTTTCATCAGTCCGCCCGCCGCGGGATATTCCACAGGCATGTCCCAGCCGCCAAAGTCCACCATCTTGGCGCCGAGCCGCCGATGCTGCGCGTTGAGTGCGGTCTTCCTGAGTGTCTGGGTCTGGGTTGTTGAGGACAAGCTGCCTTCCTTTTCAGAACCGGAGCTTCACCGTACAGGATCCCTCGCCGGGCCAAAGCGAACCCTGTAGGTTAACACTCGCGTTTTGCAGGGGTCAATTGGACCTCTGGCCATCGCTAGCGCAATCGCCCTACTGAATTCTCACCACGCGCTCACTCACCTTGGGAAATTTCTCGAACTGCGCTGGATCGTGGCCGGGAATGATGAGGCCTGGTTTGGCAGCCAGCTCCTTCATGCGGTCCTGGGCGCGCAAGTTGGAATCTGCATCAAGCGTCTGGGCAATGGGCGCGTGCTTCTCCAGGTTCTCGTAAAGATACATGTTGTCGCTGGCCAGGATGACCGTCCCACCCTTGGTGTTCACGCCCACGTACTGCGACTGGTAGGTATGCTTGCCGCCGGTGTAGCAGGTCACACCCGGCACAATCTCCTGCGCGTCGCCGTTCACCAGGCCCACGCGCCCTTCCAGGTTCAGCTTGACCACGGCAAGGACGTCCTCCGCGTCAATCCCGCCATGCGTGTTTTTCTGCTGCCACGCTTCGCCCGCGTAGTAGGTGTATTCGTCCTTCTGCAGCCAGATGCGCGCCTTGGGAAACAGGTCCATGCCATCCGCGTGGTCCCAGTGCATGTGCGTGATCACCACGTCCGTGACCTCTTCCGGTTTCACGCCGAACTGGGCCACGGCTTCAGACGGCTTCAGGAAGTCTCGCGGCTTCCATTGCTCCAGGAATTTCTGCCGGTAGAAGCCGGAGTCAATCAGGATGGTGCGCCCGTTGCCCCGAACCAGCCAGACCACCATGGCGATGGACAGCTTGCGCTCCGGCTCCGCGCCCTTCACCAGCGCGGCCACCGGGAAGTCCGCCAGCGTGGCGTAACGGATGGCAAAGACTTCATATTGCGGGTTGCCGGAGCTCTGCCCCAGGGCTGCGGGCGCGAGCAGTCCCAGCGCCAACGCCAGTCCGATGAGATTGTGCTTCAAAGCTTCCTCCCAACGCGGTAGAGTAGTGTTAAGTCCCGATCATCCAGAATACATGTACAGCAACCCGCAAGTCCCATCCCTCGCTCGCCGTATCGGTGTCAGCCTGCTTATCGGTCTGGTCATCGCCCTCACCGGTTCCGCGCTCGAAGCCATCATCGATCGCCATCGTTTTTTCAGCCTCGAGTCGCTGGATGACATTCTTGTCGGCGTATTGGCCGCTGTAATCGTCTTTGCCTATGAGCAACGCCGTTATCGGGCCATCCTGGACAAGATCCGTGTGATCGCCGCCATGAACCACCACGTGCGCAACGCGCTGCAAGCCATTTCTTACGCCCCGTATGCGCAGCAGGAAAGACAGATCAAAATGGTTCAGGATTCGGTGAAACGGATCGAGTGGGCGCTGCGGGAGATCCTGCCCGGCGAAGCCGAAGACGGCGAGGGCGCGGCGGCGCTTTACACTGGCGCATTGAAGGACGAGGACAAGGACGCTCTTCCCCACACTGGAGCCAACTGAGCGGCTTATCCCGGTTTAGCGCGAAGGTCCCTGCAACCCTTTTAGTTCAACTTCGCTCAACTCACGCCATTGCCCGGGCTGCAGCCCTTCCAGGCGCAGACTGCCAATGGCCACGCGTACCAACCTCAGTGTGGGATGGCCGATAGCGGCCGTCATCCTGCGCACCTGGCGATTGCGGCCCTCGGTCAACGTGATCTCGAGCCACGCCGTGGGAACGTTCTTCCGGAATCGGATTGGCGGGTTGCGCGGCGGCAGTTCGGGCTCTTGTTCCAGCAGCCTCACCCGCGCCGGCCGCGTACGATAGTCCTGGATGGCCACGCCTTCCCGCAATCGCTGCAGGCCGGGCTCATCCGGAACCCGCTCCACCTGCACCCAGTATGTCCGTGGATGCTGGAACCTTGGGTCGGCCAGACGGTGCTGCAACGCACCGTCGTCCGTGAGCAGGAGCAGGCCCTCGCTGTCATGGTCCAACCGGCCCACACCATAGACGTTCTTTACCGGAATATAGTCCCGGAGCGTGGGACCGTGGCCGGAAAACTGGCTGACCACTCCATACGGCTTGTAAAAAACGATGTAGCGCAAAGGCAAAGCCCAGATTACCGCAAAGCTTTGCGCCCGCGCATCACCACGCCACGCAAAGTAAAATTTCAACGTGGTGACTCAACCTGAGATGCGGCCGCAAACAGCGCCGGGGCCGGGAACGCTTTCTTTCTTCTCTGAGCTGGGCAGCTTCCGCCGCGATCCCCTGGGAGGCTTCTTCCGCTACGCGCTCCGCTTCGGCGACGTGGTGCGCTATCGCGGCCTGTGGACCACGCACCAGATCACGCATCCTGAAGGAATCCTGCAGGTGCTGCAATCGAACGCCGGCAACTACCGCAAGGGCCGCGATTATCACATTCTGCGGCTCTCGCTGGGCCAGGGGCTACTCACCAGCGAAGGCGCTTTGTGGCAGCGGCAGCGGAGCATGACCCAGCCGGCATTCCAGAGCCAGCAGATCGCGGGGTTTGTGCGGGTGATGGAAGAACAAACGCGGCGTATGCTGGAACGCTGGGAGACTTTGGCGGCGTCCGGCCAAGTCTTTGACGCTGTGCCCGAGTTGATGCGTCTTACGCTCAACATCGCCAGCCACGCCCTCTTTACTACCGACCTGGAGCACGACATGGCGGCCATCCAACGCAGTCTCGAAGTCGGGCGCGATTACTCTGTGAATCGAGCGTGGTCTGTGATTCGCATTCCTCAGCTGTTACCCACGCCACGCAATCTCCAGCATCGGCGCTCGCTGGCGGGCTTCCACGCTGTTGTTGATCGCATGATTGGGGAACGCCGCCGTTCAACGGAGCACATTCCCGACCTGCTGACGACGCTGATGGAAGAATCCACGTCTGACCGGCAGCTCCGCGACGAGGTGGCCACGCTGCTCACCGCCGGTCATGAGACGACCACGCTGGCGCTGGCCTGGTCGCTTTTTCTGCTGGCCCAGCACCCGGGAGCCATGGAGCACGTGGCCGCCGAGATCAGCTTCCTCAACGGACGCGCGCCCGCCTATGAAGACCTGGCTCGGCTCAAATACACGCGCAACGTGGTCGAAGAGACCATGCGCCTGTATCCACCGGTGTGGGTGATCTCGCGCACCGCGATCGAGGAAGATCTCATAGCAGGCTTCCGCATTCCCTCCGGATCGGAAATCCTCATCTTTCCTTACATCACGCATCGCCATCCCAAGTGGTGGAAGGAGCCGGAGAGGTTCATGCCGGAACGCTTCTCCGCCGAGAATGCGGCGACGCGAGTGCGCGGAGCCTACATTCCTTTCGGCGCCGG
>DASVFK010000074.1:0-15953 GCA_036380095.1 Candidatus Angelobacter sp.
TTGGGACCGGCGAGGCTGACTTCCGCTCCAATCTCACCTATGGCAACGGGCTTTACAAATCCACAGACGCAGGAAAGTCATGGACACATATCGGCCTGCGCGGGTCGCGGCACATCGCGCGTGTTTTGATCGATCCGCACAACCCCGATATGGTCCTGGTGGCCGCACTGGGTGACGCCTATGGTCCCAGTGCGGAACGCGGCATCTATCGCTCCACGGACGGCGGAGCCACCTGGAACCGCGTGCTGTTCAAGGATGAAGACCATGGCGCAATCGACCTGGCTGCCGATCCGGACAACTTCCAGACGATGTACAGCGCAATCGTCCACGATCAACGGCCGCCCTGGAGCACCTACGCTCCCACCACCACCGGCGGCGCGATCTTCAAATCCACTGACGGCGGCCAGACGTGGAAGCCGGTCACCGGCGGAGGTCTTCCCACGGGCGACATGGGCCGAATTGGTCTGGCCGTGGCTCGCGGAACGGGCGGAAAGCGCGTCTATGCGTTGATCGATACCAAAGAAGACAAAGAGCGTGGCCTCTATCGCTCTGACGATTCAGGCCAGAGTTGGACGAAGATCTCTTCCGATGCCCGTATCGTCAGCCGCGGCTGGTACTTCGGGGAAATCACGGTGGATCCCAAGAACCCGGATATTGTTTATGCGCCCAATGTCTCCATCTACCGTTCTACGGACGCAGGCAAGACTTTCACGGCCATCAAAGGCGCACCGGGTGGCGACGACTATCACGCTCTTTGGATCGATCCTTCCAACCAGCAGCGCATGATCTTCGGCAGCGACCAGGGCGTGGGCGTGAGTGTGGACGGCGGCAAGAGCTGGAGCAGTTGGTACAACCAGCCCACGGCGCAGTTCTATCACGTGGCGGTGGACAACCAGTTTCCGTATCACGTTTACGGAGCGCAGCAGGATTCCGGAAGCGTGGACATCACCAGCCGCGGCAATGACGGCTCCATCACCTACCGTGACTGGCATCCGAGCGGCGCCGGCGAAAGCGGCTACATTGCTCCCGATCCCACTGACGCCAACATCGTCTACGGCGGAGGCACCTTCGGCGAACTCTTTCGCTATGACAAGCGAACGGGACAGCAGCAGGTGATTGCGCCGGTGGCCGTGCGCACCTTTGGCGCCGCGCATCCTGAATTTCGCTTTGCGTGGACGTCGCCGCTGGTGTTCTCACCGCAGAACCCGCGTGTGCTGTATTTCGGCGCGCAGTGGGTGCTCAAGAGCGGCAATCGCGGTGATAGTTGGGAAAAGATCAGCCCCGACCTGACCGGTACCGATCCTAAAACGCCAGAGGAAGGGCCGTTGACTGCGCAAAACGCCAAGGCACGCGGCAACGGAGTGGTCTATACGATTGCGCCGTCTCCGGTTGCCGCCGACCAAATCTGGGTGGGCACCGATACCGGCCTGGTGCATCTGACACGTGATGGGGGCAAGACGTGGACCAACGTCACGCCTCCGGGACTTTCCGACTGGAGCAAGATCAGCCTGATTGATGCTTCGCACGTTGAAGCCGGTACCGCCTACGCGGCCGTGGACCGTCACCGGCTCGGCGACATCAATCCCTACGTCTACCGCACGCACGATTTCGGCAAGACGTGGACTCGAATCAATTCGGGCATCCCCGAAGGCGCATACGTTCGCGCCGCCCGTGAAGACACTGTCCGCCGCGGCCTGCTCTTCGCCGGAACCGAGCTCGGTGTTTATTGTTCGCTCAACGATGGTGACAGCTGGCAGCCGCTCAACCTCAACATGCCGGTTGTCCCTGTGCATGACCTGGTAGTGAAGGATGACGATCTGGTCATCGCCACGCACGGCCGCTCATTCTGGATCCTCGACGACATTTCTCCGCTCCGCCAGATCAAGCCTGAGATGTTGAGCGCGCCCGCGCACTTGTTTGTTCCCGCGCAGGCGGTGCGCATCCGCCCCAGCACGAACCATGACACGCCGCTGCCGCCTGAAGTGCCTGCCGGTGAGAATCCTCCGCCCGGCGCAATTCTCTACTATCACTTGAAAGAACATACGCAAAATGAAGTAAAGCTTGAGGTCATGGATGTGCACGGCCAGCTGGTCAGGGCTTATTCCAGCAACGACAAGCCTTCGCAGCCCGCGACTCCGCCGGCCTTTCCTGACTACTGGTTCCGTCCGGACGAGCAGCCTGCCACCGCGGCGGGCACGCATCGCTTCATCTGGGACCTGCGTTACGCTCCTCCCGATGCCATCGCTGGCGGATACAGCATGTCCACCGTATTCGGTCGCAGCGTGCCACGCGAACCCGAGGGCCCGCTCGCTCTGCCCGGCGCTTACCAGGTCCGCCTCACCGTTGAGGGCAAGAGCTATACACAGCCGCTCAAGCTGGTGATGGACCCGCGCGTCCTGCTGCCGAAAATCGATTTGGAAAATCAATTCGCGCTGCAGATGAAGGTCCAACAGGCGTTGCTCGAGAGCAACCGCGCGCTGGCGGAGATCGCGAAGTATCGCCTCCCTACGAACGCGGCCGCCACCACCCCGGAAAAACTCAAAGCGCTGGATGAAATTGAACCGGCAGGAGAACGCCCGGGACGCGGCGCCGCCGGGCGGGCAACGATCTCCGGCGTGCGCGGGGCGCTCACTCAGATCTCCGTTCAGCTTGATGCAGCCGATGCCGCGCCCACCTCGCAGCAGTCCGCCGCTGCGGAAAAGAACCTGGGCCAGCTCAACTCGTTGCTCAAAGCCTGGGAGGCGATCAAGAAATAGCCTATGCAGACCGCGGACGTGGTGATTATCGGCGGCGGGATCGTCGGATCCAGCATCGCGTGGCACCTCACGGAAGCCGGCTGCAAGAGCGTGCTGGTGATCGAACGTGAGAGCGCCCAGGGCAAGGGGTCCACGGGCAAGAGCATGGGAGGAGTGCGCGCGCAATTTTCTACGCCGGTCAACATCCAGATGTCGCTCTACTCGATTCCCTTTTATGCGGCGTTTGATGAGAGGCTTGGCCACCCGGCAGGTTATCGCCCGCAGGGATACCTCTTTGCGGCCACCAAACAGTCTCATCTCGACTACCTGCGCGCCAACTTTGAAAAACAGAAATCGCTGGGATTGAAGACCGCCCGTCTCCTTTCCGCAGACGAGATCAAAGCCATGCTCCCACTCTTGCGCTCGGACGACATTCTTGGTGGCAGCTTTTGCTCGACCGACGGCTTTGTGGACCCTTACAGCGCCATGAACGGCTTTATGGCCAACGCGATCGAGAAAGGCGCCACGCTGTGGAAAAAGACCGAGGTCACTGGAATCTCTCAGGACCCCAAAGGCATTAGCGGTGTTGAAACGGGCCGTGGACACGTCGCCACACGCACCGTGGTCAACGCAGCAGGCGCGTGGGCAGCCCAAGTGGCAAAGATGGCCGGCGTTGAACTGCAGGTGGAGCCGCTGCGCCGCATGCTGGTTCCCTCCGAGCCATTTGAAGAGTTCCCCCAATCGGCACCCATGATCATCGACATGTCCAACGGGTTCCACTTTCGTCCTGAAGGCAGGGGCTTCCTGATGGCCTGGAACGACCCTGAGGAAACTCCGGGCTACAAGACCGACTTCGAACCCGCTTTTGTGGAAAAAATCCTGGTTCTGGCGGCCAACCGTGTGCCGATCTTTGAGAACTTGCCGGTAAATCCGAAAAAGGCCTGGGCTGGGCTGTACGAAATGTCGCCCGACCATCACGCCATACTGGGACCCGTTGCCGCCATCCCCGGCCTTTTTCTGGCCAACGGCTTCAGTGGACACGGCGTGATGCATGCCCCAGCTACCGGTAAGATATTGAGTGACTTGATCTTAGATGGCAAGACCCAAATCGTGAGCGATGTTTCGCTGCTGGGCTTTGAGCGCTTCGCCAAGGGCAAGCTGCTCCATGAAACTGCACTCCTTTAGCTCCGTAACAAAAAGAAAACACAATAGTTATATGGTTTTTGCGTCCGGATCAAAAAAAGTAGCAAATTTTAGCCCCCAGGATATATTTCAGGCGACCTTTCCGACTCTACTACTACAGAAGCAGGCTCATCCGTCGACTGCTATTAAGGGCCAAGGACCCGGAAGCCTTGGCCCTTAAACTTTTGGACGTCATTCCACTCCTGGAACCCTCAAAAAGAAAACAACTTCATCAAAACTTTGTAACGTTTTGCGCTCCTCCCGCACTATTAAACAGGATGAACGGAGAAGCACTCTGGCCGGCGGTGGTTGCCAAGGGGGTGCGATCGCCGGCCCGGAATTGCTTCTTCGCTCACACGTTCGCCTCTTTCAGTAGAGCGGGTGCGGTTTAAATCCACAAACCGCACCCCTATTATTTTGTCCCCACTTTTCCACTTTTTAGACGGTTGCGACGCTCCCTGCCCGCATGGCATCTTTAGAAGAGGTGCAGGCGGATGGGCAACACAGAAAGCCGATATAGTTGTAGGCTTACTGATGAAAGACTATTGATGTCCAAAACAAGGAGCGGCAGCGCTGATGGCAGTCTCCCCCACTTTGCCCAAAGTTGCTGATCAGAGCCAATTGAAGCACGCCGGCGACATCGACCAGCTTTCCATCAACACCATTCGCACGCTTTCCATGGATGCCGTGCAGCAGGCCAACTCGGGCCATCCCGGCACACCCATGGCCTTGGCGCCGGTCGCTTATTGCCTGTGGCAGCGTGTCCTGCGTTACGACCCGGAAGATCCCATCTGGCCTAATCGTGACCGCTTTGTGCTCTCCAACGGCCACGCCTCCATGCTGCTTTACTCTTTGCTCCATCTCGCGGGCGTGAAGGCGGTTGACCCGAATTATGAAACCCTGGGCCGGCTCGCCGTCACCCTGGAAGATATCCAGCACTTCCGGCAGCTTGATAGCAAATGTCCCGGCCATCCGGAATACCGCATCGTCTCTGGTGTTGAGACCACCACCGGGCCCTTGGGGCAGGGCGTGGCCACCACAGTAGGGATGGCAATCGCCGAACGCTGGCTTGCGGCGCATTTCAACAAGCCCGGCTATGAACTGTTCAACTACCACGTTTACGCCATCTGCGGCGACGGCGACATCATGGAAGGCGTCTCCGGTGAGGCTGCCTCGCTCGCCGGACATCTCAAGCTCTCAAACCTCTGCTGGATTTACGACAACAACCACATCACCATTGAAGGCAAGACCTCGCTGGCTTATTCCGAGGATGTGGCTGCGCGTTTCCAGGGCTATGGCTGGAACGTCACGCGCGTGGGCGACGCCAACGATCTCGATCTGCTCATGCGCGCGCTCGAGTTCTTTGAGCAGACGCACGACCGCCCTACGCTGATCATCGTGGATAGCCACATCGCCTACGGGGCCCCTAACAAGCAGGACACCAAGGAAGCGCACGGCGAACCGCTGGGAGAAGAAGAGGTCCGCCTGGCCAAGCGCGCCTATGGCTGGCCCGAAGACGCAAAGTTCCTGGTGCCCGATGGCGTGCGTGAGAACTTCGCCAACGGAATTGGCAAACGCAGCAAAGCGCTACGCGATGCCTGGGAAGAGCTGCTCAAGGGCTACAGCAAAGAATATCCAACTGAAGCCGCCCACCTGCACCAGATGCAGCACCGCTTGCTGCCTGAAGGCTGGGACAAGAACTTGCCGGTCTTCCCTGCCGATGCCAAGGGCATGGCCAGCCGCGAATCATCGTCCAAAGTGCTGAACGTGCTGGCGCAGAACGTGCCTTGGCTGATCGGCGGTTCGGCCGACTTGGCGCCTTCCACCAAGACCTTGATTGCCGGCGCCGGCGACTTTGAGGCCGATAGCTACGCTGGCCGCAACTTCCACTTCGGCATTCGCGAACACGTAATGTGCGCGGTGTTGAACGGGCTTTCGCTAAGCAAGATCCGGCCATTTGGTTCAACGTTCCTCATCTTCAGCGACTACGCCCGGCCCTCCATGCGCCTGGCTGCGTTGATGGAGATTCCGGTGATCTATGTCTTCACGCATGACTCGATCGGCCTGGGAGAAGACGGTCCCACGCACCAGCCGGTGGAACAACTGGCCACGTTGCGTGCCATGCCGGGCTTCATCGTCATGCGCCCGGCCGACGCCAATGAAGTCACCGAAGCCTGGAAGGCGATCATGCAGTTGCGCCATGCGCCTGCGGCACTGGTCCTGACGCGCCAGGCGATTCCAACTTTCGATCGTACGAAATATGCTTCCGCCGAGGGAGTGGCCAAAGGCGCATATGTGATGGCCGATCCGCCCAACGGCGCCAAGCCCGAACTGATTCTGATTTCCACCGGCAGCGAGGTCCAACTTTGCACTGCCGCATACGAAGAGCTTACGGCGGAAGGCCGCAAGGTCCGCGTGGTGAGCATGCCTTCGAGCGAGATCTTTGAAGAACAAACTGCTGAATACCGCCAGAGCGTCCTGCCGCCCGATGTAAAAGCCCGCATCGCCGTGGAGCAAGCTTCAACCTACGGCTGGGCCGAGTATGTCGGCGACCAGGGCAGGATTATCGGCATGAAAACTTTCGGCGCTTCGGCGCCGTTGAAAGCGCTGCTCAAGAAGTTCGGCTTTACGCCGGACGCCGTAATCGCCGTGGCGCGGGAGATGCTGGACGCGCGCAAAGGGTAGTCTATGCGCATTACCGTTGGCTCCGACCATGCCGGGTTCGAACTGAAGGCCATGCTGCGCGAATTTCTCGAGCAGCAGGGACACACCGTCACCGACGTGGGCACGAACAGCGCCGCTCCAGTGGATTATCCCGACTACGCGGAAGCTGTGGCCCTGAGCCTGCTGCATGGTGACTCGGAACGCTGCATCCTGATCTGTGGCAGCGGGGTGGGAGCTTCCGTTGCGGCCAACAAGATTCCGGGCATCCGCGCCGGTCTGGCCCATGACGCTTACTCCGCCCACCAGGGCGTGGAACACGATGACATGAACGTGCTGGTGCTGGGGTCGCGAGTGATCGGTCCCGAACTGGCCAAAGACCTCTGCACCACTTTTCTCAACGCGCGCTTCACCGGTGAAGAACGCCACCGGCGGCGCCTGGCAAAAGTCCTCAGCCTGGAACAACGTTATGCACTGCAGCCATCCACAGGAGAGAGAAAAGCATGAATCCGGTAAGCACTCTTGAAAAGCAGACGCGAGACGCAACGCAGACCGCAAATCCACTTTTGGATCTGCTGCAGCAGGGCCAATCGGTGTGGCTGGACTTTATCCGCCGCAACCTGATCACCAGCGGCGAACTGCAGCGCCTGATTGACCAGGATGGCCTGCGCGGCATTACCTCCAATCCATCGATTTTCGAGAAGGCCATTGCCGGCAGCACGGATTACGCTGACATCCTGGACCGCCTGAGGGCGCAGAATCTTCCTGCGGGAGAGATCTTCGAGCGCATCGCCATCCGTGACATCCAGGATTCGGCCGACATCCTGCGGCCCGTTTACGAAAGCACCAATCGCCGCGACGGCTACATCAGCATGGAAGTCTCACCCACGCTGGCTCGCGATACCCAGGGCACCATCGAAGAAGCCCGCCGCCTGTGGAAGGCGGTCAACCGGGAAAACCTGATGATCAAGGTCCCTGGGACGGACGAAGGCGTGCCTGCGGTGCGGCAGCTCACCAGCGAATGCATCAACGTGAACATCACGCTCTTGTTCGCGCAGGAAGCCTACGTGAAAGTCGCAGAGGCCTTCATGGCCGGCCTGGAAGACCGGGTCAAGAAAGGCCAGGACATCAGCCGCATGGCCAGCGTCGCCAGCTTTTTTGTCAGTCGCATCGATTCGCTGGTGGACACACTCATCCAGAACAAGCTCAAAACGGAAACCGATCCCGGGAAACAGCAGGTTTTGCAGTCGCTGCTGGGCAAAGTGGCGATTGCCAACGCCAAGCAGGCGTACGACAAGTACAAGAAACTCATCGCCAGCGATCGCTGGAAGGCGCTGGCTGCCAAGGGAGTGAGAACCCAGCGGCTGCTCTGGGCCAGCACCAGCACCAAGAATCCCGCATACAGAGACGTCCTGTATGTGGAAGAGCTCATCGGCCCGGATACGGTGAACACCATCCCGCCGGCAACCATGGACTCCTTCCGAAGCCATGGCCGCGTCGCTCGCACCCTGGATGCTGAACTCGCTGCGGCGGACAAAGTCATGGCCGACCTGGAGCGCACCGGCATTTCCATGCAACAGGTTACAGCGCAGATTCTCGACGAAGGGATCAAGCTGTTTGATGAGGCTTTCACCAAGCTCCTTTCGGCGGTGGAAGCCAAAAAGTCAGAGCCTGCGCGCGTGAAGCCCAAAGTCGAATGCCTGCATTGCGATTTCCCCGCCCCGCTCAAGCAGGCCGTGGATGCCACGTTGAAAGACTGGCAGGCGAACAGCAAAGTCGCCCGCCTTTGGAAGGGCGACGCCTCTCTCTGGACCAACGACGACGAAGACAAATGGCTGGGCTGGCTGCATGTGGCGGAAGACCAGGCAAACCATCTGCAAATGCTGACGGACGTTGCCGAGGTCGCCGCCAAGTCCGGCCTGACGCACGCGCTGCTGCTGGGCATGGGCGGGTCCAGCCTGTGTCCAGAGGTGCTGGCGGTCACATTCGGCAAGCAGCCCGGGCATCCTGAACTTCATGTGCTCGATTCCACCGATCCTGCTCAGGTCAAGGCGCTAGAGAAGCAGATTGATCCGGCCAAGACGCTCTTCATCGTCGCCAGCAAGTCAGGGAGCACGCTGGAGCCCAATATCTTCAAGCAGTATTTTTTTGACCTTGCGGAGAAGGTCTCCGGCAAGGGCAACGCGGGCAAGCAGTTCATCGCTATCACCGATCCCGGTTCCAAGATGCAGCAAGCCGCCGAAGCGGACAAGTTCCGCCACATTTTCTTCGGTGTACCCAGCATCGGAGGACGCTATTCGGCGCTTTCCAACTTCGGGCTGGTTCCCGCCGCAGTCATGGGGCTGGATGTACGCAAGTTCCTTGAGCGTACGGAAGAGATGATCCAGGCGTGCGCGTCCACGGTCCCGGCGGAAGAAAATCCCGGCGTGATTCTGGGCGTGATCCTGGGCACGCTGCACAACCTTGGGCGCAACAAACTTACGCTGATCACGTCGCCAGGCATTGGCGACCTGGGCGCGTGGCTGGAGCAGTTGGTGGCGGAAAGCACCGGCAAGCTAGGCAAGGGAGTGGTGCCGGTGGACCGCGAGCGGCTTGGGCCGCCTGAGGTTTACGGCAGCGACCGCGTCTTCGTTTATTTGCGCCTCAACGGCGCCGCCGACAAACAGCAGGATGCTCAAATTGATGCTTTGAGAAATAGCGGCCAACCTGTTGTCACGTTGGATATTGCCGATACGTACGATCTCGGCCAGGAGTTCTTCCGCTGGGAGCTTGCCACAGCGGTGGCGGGCTCGATTATCGGCATCCATGCGTTCAATCAACCGGACGTGGAGGCCAGTAAAGTCGTCACGAAACAACTCACAGCGGAGTACGAACAGACCGGCAAGCTGCCCGCGGAAACACCAATTCTTGAGGAAGACGGCATTAAGCTGTTTGCCGACCCGCGCAACGCAGAGAAGCTGCGCAGCGTGGCCGGCAAGCAGGCAGGGATGAAGGAGATTCTGCGCGCGCACCTCAGCCAGCTTGGCGCTGGCGATTACTTCGCGCTGCTGGCCTATATCGAGATGAACGGGGCACATGAAGACGCGCTGCAGGCGATGCGCTATGCGGTCCGCGATCGCAAGCGCGTGGCAACGTGCCTCGGCTTTGGCCCGCGCTTTCTCCATTCCACTGGACAAGCGTACAAAGGCGGACCGAACCAGGGCGTGTTCTTGCAGATCACCTGCGATGACGCGGTCGACCTTCCCGTTCCCGGACAGAAGTACACCTTCGGCGTTGTGAAGGCGGCCCAGGCGCGAGGCGACTTTCAGGTCCTGGCTGAGCGTGGTCGCCGCGCGTTGCGAGTGCATCTGGGCAAGGATGTGAAGGCGGGGTTGGAGAAGCTGGGCAAGGTGATTTCTGAGGTTCTGCAGTAGCTCGCCAGCTGCCTCTGAAATCCCGAACCGAAGGTGAGGGATCCCTACAAGCGCCAATCGGTTAATGTCCCGGAACGGATTTTTCGCGCATTCGCGCTCGAAACTAGGGGAAAGAAAGCATGCAACTGGGAATGGTAGGTCTGGGAAGAATGGGCAGCAACATGGTGCGCCGGCTGATGCGCGGCGGCCATCAGTGCGTGGTCTCCGATCTCAGCCCGCAGAACGTGAGTGGGCTGGTGAAAGAAGGCGCCACGGGCTCGGCATCACTGGACGAGTTTGCCGCCAAGCTCACCAAGCCCCGCGCTGCCTGGGTGATGGTGCCTGCGGGAGATCCCACGGAAAGCACGGTCATGGCGCTGGGCCAGCGCTTCGAACCTGGTGACACGATCATTGACGGCGGCAATTCCTACTTCAAAGACGACGTGCGCCGGTCGCAGAAACTCAAGGACCGAGGAATTCATTACATTGACGTTGGCACGAGCGGCGGTGTCTGGGGCTTGGAGCGCGGCTATTGCATGATGGTCGGCGGCCCGAAAGAGGCAGTGGAGCGGCTTGATCCCATCTTCCGCACGCTGGCGCCCGGTCGCGGCGATATCCCTCGCACTCCGGGCCGGGAAAAGCTCGGTGGCACCTCCGAGTTCGGCTACCTCTACTGCGGTCCGTCTGGCGCCGGGCATTTCGTGAAGATGGTCCACAACGGCATCGAATATGGCCTGATGCAGGCGTACGCCGAGGGCTTCGACATCTTTCGCAATGCCTCATCGCAATCTCTTGCGACGGAGTATCGCTACGATCTCAACCTGCCCGATATCGCTGAAGTCTGGCGGCGCGGCAGCGTCATATCCTCATGGCTGCTGGACCTGACGGCGATCGCCCTGGCCGAGAATCCTACGCTTTCTGAATACACCGGCTACGTGCAGGACTCCGGGGAAGGCCGCTGGACCGTGATGGCGGCGATCGACGAAGCGGTCCCCTGCGAGGTGCTCTCTGCAGCGCTTTACACGCGCTTCCGCTCGCGCCAGGAACACACGTTTGCAGAAAAGGTCCTCAGCGCCATGCGCCAGAAGTTCGGCGGCCACGTTGAGCAGCATGCTCAGGAGAAAGAGAAAGCCTCCTGAGCAGGAGGGAAACCCAGCCCATGGCCCAGCTTGATCGCGAATTGCCCACCCTGGAACGCACACCAGCCGCCCCTCCTCCGCAGACCGGGCCTTGCGTTATGGTCATCTTCGGGGCAACGGGAGACTTGACCGCGCGCAAGCTTTTGCCTGCTCTTTACAATCTGGCCAAAAACAACCTGCTTTCCCGCGAACTCGCGATTGTGGGCGTGGCCCGAAACGAGTATTCAGTGGACCAGTTCCGCCAGATGATGGGCGAGAGGCTGAGCAACTTCGCCACCACCAGCGTTGAACGCGACCTGGCGGACTGGTTGTTGCGCCGCGTCTATTACGTGGCCGGCGAATTTGACAATCCGGCAACCTACACCAAATTGGCCCAGACCCTGGCTGACGCGGATAAAAACCACAACACCCGGGGAAACTACTTCTTTTATCTGGCCACGGCGCCGGCTTTTTTCGGTGATATTACGGACCAGCTCGGCTCCTCGGAGCTGGCGTGTGAAAAAGACGGCCACTGGCGCAGGGTGGTGTTTGAAAAGCCCTTCGGCCACGACCTGGAGTCGGCCATCGCTCTCAACCGCCAGGTCCGGAAAGTGCTCACGGAGCGCCAGATCTACCGCATCGACCACTACCTGGGGAAAGAAACCGTCCAGAACATCCTGGTTTTTCGCTTCGGCAACGGAATTTTCGAACCCATCTGGAACCGGCGCTACGTTGACCATATCCAGATCACGGTGGCGGAAACCGTGGGAGTGGAAAAGCGTGGCGGCTACTTTGACGCCGCCGGAACTCTGCGCGACATGGTGCCGAACCATTTGCTGCAGCTGCTTTCCCTGACCACCATGGAGCCTCCCATTTCGTTCAGCTCAGACTCGGTTCACGATGAGCAATCCAAGCTTCTGCACGCCATCACGCCAATGACCGCGGAAGACGTGCTGCATTGCGCCATCCGCGGCCAGTACGGCGAAGGCGAGATCAACGGCGAGCGGGTCCCGGCGTATCGAGGCGAAGAGGGCGTCCCTTCCGACTCGAAGACAGAGACCTTTGTCGCGCTCAAGTTGAGGATTGATAACTGGCGCTGGGCCGATGTTCCCTTCTATCTCCGCACCGGCAAGCGCCTGGCTGTTCGCCATACCGAGGTGGCCATCCAGTTCAAACGCGCCCCGCTGGTTTTGTTTCGCGACACTGCGGTCAGCAGCCTCAAGCCCAACCAGCTCGTGATCCACATTGCGCCGGACGAAGGCATTTCCATGCGCTTTGGCGCAAAGGTCCCCGGAGCGCAGATGAAGATCGGCTCGGTGGAGATGGACTTCAATTACACCGATACTTTCGGACCCCATCCAAGCACCGGCTACGAAATCCTGCTGTATGACGGCATCATGGGCGACCAGACGCTCTTCCAGCGGGCTGACATGGTGGAAGCCGGTTGGTGCGCCGTGGACCCCGTCCTTGATGTGTGGAAGGCCCTGCCTCCGCGAAGTTTCCCCAACTACTCCGCTGGCTCCTGGGGCCCGAGCGAGGCCGACGACATCATCAACCGCGACGACCGCTACTGGAGGAAGATCCCGGATGATTCTCGCGGGTGATATCGGCGGCACCAATACCAGGCTGGGCCTGTTCCGGCAACGCGACGGAAATCTGGAAATGCTGTGCGAGAGGAAGTACTTGAGCCGCCAGCACAAGAATCTGGATGAGATTGTGGCCCTTTTGGTCGCCGAAGAGAAGGTGCGCGTGGACGCGGCGTGCTTCGGGGTTGCCGGCCCCGTCCGCCAGGGCCGCGCCAAGCCTTCCAATCTGGATTGGGAAATCGACGCCGGCAGTCTGGCGGCGCAGCTGGGAATCCAAACGGTCTGGCTGATCAACGATCTCGAAACCCATGCTTCGGCCCTTGATGACCTCCAGCCTGCTGACTTTGTCTCCCTGAACTCGGCGAGCGCGCAAGAAGGCAACGTTGCTCTCATTGCCGCCGGCACCGGCTTGGGCCAGGCCGGTGTGTACTGGGACAGAAAACGTCGCCATGTCTTCCCTTCCGAAGGTGGACACGCTGATTTTGCCCCGCGCAATGACCTGGAGATCGCACTGCATCAGTATCTACGCAAGAAGTTCGGCCACGTGAGCTGTGAGCGCGTACTCTCTGGCCCGGGGATCAAGAACGTGTACGACTTTCTGCGTGACTCGGCAACCGAGCAGGAACCACCATGGCTTAAAGAAGAATTGGAGCGCGCAGAAGATCAAGCCATCCCCATCTCGCAATACGGGCTTGCCGGCAAAGCCGCGATCTGCGAGCGCACACTCGATATTTTCGTTGCAGTGTACGGCGCTGAGGCCGGCAATCTGGCGCTGAGAATGATGGCCGTGGGCGGAGTGTTTTTGAGCGGCGGTATCGCGGGAAAACTGCTCCCCAAGATGCAAGGGCCGGCGTTCATGGAAGCCTTTGTCGAAAAGGGCCGGATGAAGCCCTTGTTACAAACCGTGCCGGTAAAGCTGATCATCAACGAGCATATCGGATTGACGGGCGCCGCGCGCTATGCGGTGACACGGATGCAAGAAGCGGCTACCGCGGTTGCGGTTTCTCCATGAGACTCTAGATCGGCATACGCGAGATCGGATAACGCAATGATGCTCGAAAACCAGGCAGAACTTAAGATCGCGGCTGATGCCGCTGCCCTGGCCCGGGAAGCTGCCTCTGAGTTTGCGAAGTGCGCGGAAGCCGCGGTGGCCCAACGCGGCCGCTTTAGCGTGGCCCTCTCAGGGGGCAACACTCCGCGTGCCGTAAACGAGCTGCTGGCAGAGCAGTACAAGAATTCCCTGCCCTGGGAGAAGATTTTTTTCTTCTTCGGCGACGAGCGCCATGTTCCGCCCACTCATCCTGACAGCAACTACCGCATGGCGAATGAGTCTCTGTTTTCCCGTGCGCCTGTTCCGCCGGAAAATGTCTTTCGCATGCAGACGGAGCTGGCGGCGGACCGCGCGGCGCAAAAGTACGAGGACGCGTTGCGCCAATTCTTCCAATTGCCGGCAGGATCGTGGCCCCAGTTTGACTTGATCTTTCTGGGCCTGGGTGACGATGGCCACACGGCTTCACTCTTTCCCGGGACCGCGGCCCTCAATGAGAGCTCCCGGCTGGTGGTGGCAAACCCGGTGGAGAAGCTCAAGACGGACCGCATCACGTTCACTTTTCCGGTGCTGAACCACGCGCGGGAAGTCCTCTTTCTGGTTGCGGGGGGAGGCAAAGCGCCGATTCTACGGGAGGTGTTGCGGCCATCCAACGGCGCCACGTATCCGGCGCAAATGGTACATCCGGAAGGAGGACGCGTGCTGTGGCTCGCGGACCAGGAAGCTGCCCGCCTTCTGTAGGACAACGCGCCGCGCTGCGGATGCGCCCGGCATCTCAGAGGTAGCGGCGCAAAGACGCAATTTTAGGAACCAGAGGAGGATACGATCGTGACCCTGGTGAAAGATTTCACTTCGCGTCTTCTCGCGGGCGTGGCTTTGGCGTTGCTCGCTCCCGCACCTGCATTTCTGCCTGCTCCCGCAAGCAATCTCCGAGGAAAGGAGACCCCGATGTTGCAACTCAAGAGCTCCGCATTCCAGGCCGAGGGCAATATCCCTTCCCGCTTTACCTGCGAAGGCAGTGACACTTCTCCCGAACTCGCATGGTCGGGCGTCCCGGAAGGAACCAAGACATTTGCCTTGATCGTTCATGATCCGGATGCTCCGCGCGCGGGTGGCTGGACGCACTGGGTGATATTCAACATCCCTGTGACCGTAAACCACATCGCCGAAAACGCTCCCAAGGATGCCAGGCTGCCCGGCGGTGGAGTCCAGGGCCTGAATGACGGCGGAAGGCAAGGCTATATGGGCCCCTGCCCGCCTTCCGGGACCCACCGCTATTACTTCCGGCTGTTCGCGCTCGACACCAATCTTGGGCTCCAGGAAACGGCGAAAAAAGCTGACCTGGAAAAGGCCATGCAGGGCCACGTGGTGGCTCAGGCGGAACTGATGGGGAGGTACAAAAAAGGCTCCAGCAAAGCAGCTTAAGCCGCAGGCTTGCAAGAGTCGAACAAAAAGCATAGACTGTCCAGTGGCGAACAAAATAGGAAAACGCAATGGACAGCATCTTCCCCCAGTTTGCAACGCAACCACAATCGCCTCTCGTTGGCATAGCCCGCCTGGCATCTGAAGGTGAGGCCGTTGGCGAGGGCCATGACGTTGAATATCTTTCCATCGACTGCCGCAGCATTCTGACCCGCTGCAATTCCCCGCGCATGCCCTTTGCCTGGATGATCAACCCGTATCGCGGCTGCGAATTCGCCTGCAAATACTGCTATGCCCGCTACACCCACGAGTTCATGGAGATGCGCGATGGACTCGACTTTGAACGCAAGATCTATGTGAAACAGCACGGCGCCTGGCTGCTCCGTCGTGAACTGAAGCGGGTGAAGCCGGCAGAATCGATCGCCATCGGCACGGCAACCGATCCTTACCAGCCTGCGGAGCGAAAATTCGAGATTACGCGCAGCCTGCTGGAAGAGTTCTCCCGGCACCGCGGTTTGATCATTGGCCTGGTGACCAAATCGACGCTGATCCTGCGCGATCTCCAGCTCCTCAAGGCAGTCGCTGCGGGAAACAAGCTCACGATCTGCATCACGGTCACAACCACGGACGCTGCCTTGGCGCGGGCCCTGGAGCCGCGCGCGCCGCGGCCCGACCTTCGCATGCTGGCGCTGCGCAAGCTGACGGAGGCTGGTCTCCGCGCGGGCGTGAATTGCGCCCCGGTCCTGCCCGGGATTACTGATACGCCCACCAGCCTGGAAGCCGTGGTCAGGGCGGCTGCCCAGGCGCGG
>DASVFK010000075.1:0-9247 GCA_036380095.1 Candidatus Angelobacter sp.
CAAGTACGGCAACTTCTCGCGGCATCCTTATGTCGATATGGTCATTCCGTCTCTAACCGATCCTTCGGTCGCCCCGCCGGGCAAGCACGTGATGTCCTGCTTTG
Source organism: Candidatus Angelobacter sp. (assembly GCA_036380095.1). Lineage (GTDB taxonomy): Bacteria > Acidobacteriota > Terriglobia > Terriglobales > Acidobacteriaceae > Angelobacter. The sequence goes on from DASVFK010000075.1 coordinate 105, forward strand.
TGCAGTACGCGCCCTATAAGCTGCGCCCGGGTCTGAACTGGGACGAACAGCGCGAAGCATTCGGCAACAACGTGATCGATACGATTTCTGAATACGATCCCAACTTGAAGAACATCATCATCAACAAGCAGGTTCTGACGCCGCTGGACCTGGAGCGCGAGTTCGGATTGAGTGAAGGCAACATCTTCCAGGGCGAACTTTCACTGGAACAACTGTTCTTCCTGCGTCCGGTGCCGGGCTATGCGCAGTTCCGTACCCCCATCAAGAACCTTTATATGTGCGGCTCAGCCACGCATCCGGGCGGCGGCATCATGGGCGCGCCGGGCCGGCTGGCGGCGCTGGAGATCCTGAAAGACCTGGGGGCAACGCCGGCGCGTACACGACCGGCGCGCACCGGGGGCCGCAATGGCTGAGACTCGCGATGTCGTGATCATCGGCGGCGGGCACAACGGACTGGTGACCGCCTTCTATCTGGCCAAGGCCGGCTTCAAACCGTTGGTGCTCGAGCGGCGGGAGCAAGTCGGCGGCGCCGCCGTGACGGAGGAATTTCATCCCGGCTTCCGCTGCTCCACGCTTGCGCATTCTGCGGGACCGCTGCTGCCGGAAATTGTCCGCGACATGCAGCTGGAGCGGCATGGGCTGAAACAGATCATGCCGGAAGTTGCTGTAACGGCGCTCTCACCGGACGGTCGCGCCCTGGTTTTGTACAACGATGTAAAGCGCGCCGCGCAGGAGGTCGCGAAGATTTCTGCGAAGGACGCTGGACAGTACCCGGCATTTCAGGAATCGCTGGCCAAGATCGGCCGCGTGATCAGCGAGGCGCTGAAGCTCCCGCCGCCGAACATCGATGATCCCAGCCGCGGCGATCTTTGGGGCATGCTGCAGACCGGCCGCAGCCTGCGCAAATTAGGCAAGAAAGACATGTATCGCGTGCTGCGCTGGGGGCCGATGGCGGTGGCCGATCTGGTGGCGGAGTTTTTTGAAACCGAACTGCTTCGCGCCACCGTGGCCGCGCGTGGAATTTTCGGCACAGCCATGGGACCGTGGTCGGCGGGCTCGAGCCTGGTGCTGCTGATTCGCGCCGCGGGCGATGCCCATCCGGCAGGGTCCGCGGGCTTCGTAGTGGGCGGGATGGGCGCGATGACGCAAGGCATGGCCGCGGCTGCGAGAGAAGCAGGAGCGGAAATTCGCACCGGCGCGGAAGTGAAGGAAGTGCGCGTCAAAGACGGTGCGGCAACAGGCGTGGTGCTCAGTACCGGCGAGGAAGTTGCGGCCCGAGCTGTCATCTCCAACGCGGACCCGCGACGCACCCTGCTCAAGCTGGTGGATCCCACGCACCTGACGCCGGATTTCGTGATGAAGCTGCAGCATTACCGCATGCCCGGGACCGTGGCCAAGGTGAACCTGGCGCTTTCCGCGCTGCCGCGGTTCACGGCGCTGAACGGCGCGAGCAGCGATCATGCGCTCCGCGGACGCATGCACATTGGGCCGGAGATCGACTATCTGGAGCGGGCGTTCGACGAATCGAAGTACGGCAACTTTTCTTCGCATCCGTATCTGGAAGCGGCAATCCCGTCGCTGAGCGATCCCTCTCTCGCACCCGGCGGCAAGCACGTAATATCGGTTTACATGCAGTATGCGCCTTACCAGTTGAAGGGCAGCGACTGGGCAAGCCGGCGCGATGCGCTGGGCGAGGTGGTCATCAAGAAACTGGCGGAGCATGCGCCCAACCTGCCGGAGTTGGTCATAGGCCGCCAGATCATCACGCCCCAGGACCTGGAAGATACATACGGCCTCAGCGGCGGCCACATTTTCCACGGTGAACTGGCGCTGGACCAGTTTTTCACCATGCGGCCGTTGCTCGATTGGGCGCGCTATCGCACACCGATCAAGAACCTTTATTTGTGCGGTTCAGGAACGCATCCCGGCGCGGGGCTGACGGGAGGATCGGGGATGAATGCGGCGAGGGAGATTGTGAAAGAGCTCAGGAAGAACTAACACCTACCACGGAGACACTGAGGCACGGAGGAATTGTGTTGACAGACAAGCGCAGGTTCGCGATCAGCGTCATTGCCGTGTTTTGCGTGTTTTGTAGCATGAATTTGCTGTTATTGGCGCACGCTTACTCCATTCATGATTACCCCCGCACGTATGGTTTTCCAGTGCCTGTATACACGGATTCCACATGGGGCGGGAGCCATCTGGCGTTTTTGGCAATTCCGATCGACGTGCTGGCTTTGCTCGGTTTAGCAGCAGTAGTATTTTTAGTCTGGAAAAAATCGAACGCTCGTCGCCCGATCTGAAGGTCGCACCATGTCCACTTATTCCAACACCCGCCCCGAAGTCGCTGCTGCAGAGGCCATGACGCTTCCGCAGCGCTATTACACCGATCCCGAATGGTTCCGACGCGAGATGGAAGCCATTCATTTTGACATGTGGCTGTGCGCGGGACGTACTGGGCAGATTTCGAATCCTGGCGACTACTTCGTGCGGCGGGCCGGCAACGCCTCCGTGATCGTCACGCGCGACGATCTGGGCGCAATCCGTGCTTTCCACAACGTGTGCCGGCACCGCGGGACGCTGCTGTGCCCAGAGCAAGAAGGCAAATTTGCCGGCCGCATCCAGTGCCAATATCACGCGTGGACTTACAAGCTCGACGGCACGCTGGCCAACGCGCCGCACATGGAAAAGGTGACAGGCTTCTGCGAGGCTGATTATCCGCTGAACTCCGTGGCGACAGCCGTGTGGGACGGGCACATCTTCATCAATCTGGCCGCACGGCCCGCTCCCTTTGCAGAGCACCTTGCCGGGCTCGATCACAAATTTCGCCCTTGGCGCATGGAAGGGCTGGAGATGGTGGAGCGCCGCGTCTATCGGCTCAAAGCCAACTGGAAGCTGATCATCCAGAACTACTCGGAATGCCTGCACTGTCCCATCGTGCATCCGCTGCTGCAGAAGTTCTCGCATTACATGAGCGGCGACAACGAGCCGCCGCAACCGACGTATCTGGGCGGCCGCATGGATTTGCGAGAAGGCGTCAAGACTTTGACGATGAGCGGCGGAACCGATCGCTGTGCGCTGCCCGGTCTCAGCGCAGACGACCAGCGCCACGTTTACTACTACTGCCTGCTGCCGAATTTCCTGCTGAACCTGCATCCTGACTACATGCTGACGTTCACGCTGTGGCCGCGCGCGGCGGACCAGACCGAAATCGTCTGCGAGTGGCACTTCCACCCTGACGAGATCAAAAAGCCAGGCTTCAATCCGCACGATGCGGTCGAGTTCTGGGACATCACCAACAAACAGGACTGGGAGCTCTCTGACATGGCGCAGCAAGGGATCAGTTCCAAGGGCTATCAGCCCGGCCCTTACTCCAACCGCGAAGAGCTGCTGTTTGCGCTGGACCGCTGGGTATTGGATAGAGTAGAGCCGACAAGACGTTGAGGCCGCAGGCAAGGGCCGCTGCGCACTTTCTATTCGAGAATCTCCTCCAATATTCTTCCCGATGATCCGCTGGGCGTTTCTACCTGGAGAATCGCAGCCAGAGTGGGAGCAACATCGTTCACCGTGACCGGCTCATAGTGGACTCCGGCACGGATTCCCGCGCCCAAAAATATAAGAGGCACGTGATTATCGTAGCTGTAAGGGTTTGCATGGGTCGTGTTGGGGGAAGAGTAAAACATGTAATAAGGTTCGGGAAGCAAGACCAGGTCGCCGGAGCGGGACGCATAAAAACCCAGGCGCAAAGCGCGACCGACGAAATCGGCGGCCCCGGAGTCACGGAGCAGGTCGTCGCGAGTGACGACGCGGGCAAGGTGGGGCAGCGTGCGGGCGGCCTCCGCGGCAAAACGCCGGACTTCCGCCGGGTCTGCTTTGTTGGCCGCCACTGTTTCATGGTTCAGATACAAGAACCCAAAGGCATCGCTCAGGAACCATTCACCGGCGCCGAACCGGGCGGTAAGAGCGGCCGCGATCTTGCGCGAATACTCCTTTGCATCCAGCCATCCGCCGGGCATCTTTCTGGCATTGTTCACGGCCGGGACCGGCGCCACGCCATGGTCGGCGGTAAACACCACCAAGGTGCTGCCTTCGCCGATGCGCGCGTTGATGAAAGCAAACAGTTTGCCCAGAAGCTGGTCAGTACGCAGGGAGATGTCGCGCACTTCGGGCGAATCGGGACCAAGTTCGTGGCCGACGTAATCATTGGCGGAAAAGCTCAAGGCCAGAAGGTCAGTATCCTCGTGCTGCCCCAGCTTCTCGTTTTCCACGGCCTTTTCGGCGAACTCTTCCAACAACTCGTTGCCGAACCAGGTGTTTTCAATCGTTCCGCAGAAGCGAATTGGCGTGCCGTTGGTCATCGAGCAAAATGGTTTGTCTCCGGGTTTGGCGTCGATGGCACTCCAGGATCGTCCCGCATATTTCTGCAACGGCCCTTCGCGATTGATGGCGGCGACCCATACGGGCAGTTCCTTCATGTAGTAGCTGCTGGTCACAAAGTGTTTCGAGTCGCCATCGAACCAGTACGCAGCGTCGGCCATATGACCCGCAGGAAGAATGGCGCTGCGGTCTTTGATGGAGATTCCAATCACCTTGGAGTTTCGACCGGCCATCTTCAGTTCGTCGCCCAAGGTGCTCACCAGCAGGCGATGGGGTGAAGCGGCTTTGCCGCCGGACGCACCGCCCAGGAGAGTTACGGAGCGGTCACTCACACTGGTGACGGATTCCTTCGCTTCGCGATCAAACCACTCGTTGTTGATGATGCCGCTGACCGAAGGCGTGGCGCCGCTGAGAACGGTGGAATGGCCGATGGCGGTAACGGTGGGAAACTGGGGGTACCGGGCGTCGGCGAACACAGCGCCGTGCTCCAGCAGGCGCGCGATGCCGCCATGATAGCCGGCGCGGAAACGAGTGAGGTAGTCGTAGCGAAACTGGTCCACCACCACGACGAGCACCAACCTGGGCCTCGGCTTCTGCTGCTGGGCATTCAGCGGAAGAAGGAACAGCAAGAACAGAAACAAGACAGGCCTGCGGGTGTGCTTCATGGGGGCTCCTGAGGGGTCAGAAAAAGCAGGCAATTATCGCATGAGGCTGTTAAGTGTTTCTTCAATGAGTCAAGTTTTCAAAGCAGGCGCCGGGTTCCTCGAGCAGGACATAGTTCATTGTTGAAATTCCCTGGGTCCGTATGGCAGGGGACAGTCGCTCGGGATCTTTCGACTCGCCCCCGGTCCCCTTCGCTCCGCTCAGAGGTCCGCGGGCATCGCTCAAGATGACAGACGCGTAAAGCTCGAATCCGAGTGGCATCGTGGCACTGAAAAGGAGCAACGGCACCTTTCGCCCCGGACACAAAGCGATTTTCGCCACGAACCTTCACTAAGCGTCTTAGAACTTCGCCAGCGACTCCATCGCCTTGTACAGATCGTCCGCCTGGGGCAGGATCACGTCTTCCAGCACCGGCTGATAAGCGACGAATGTATCCGTAGCGGCCACGCGTTTTACGGGAGCATCCAGGTCTTCAAACAGCTCGTCGGCGATGCGCGCCGCGATCTCCGCGCCGTACCCCCAGCTGAGCGTGTCTTCGTGGGCCACGATCACGCGGCTGGTCTTGCGCACGGAAGTCGCGATGGCCTCCCAGTCATAGGGGCTGAGGGTACGCAGGTCGATCAGCTCCACGCTCACGCCCTGCTCGCGCTCGATCTTCTGCGCCGCCTGCAGCGCACGGGGCACCACGGCGCCGTAGGTGATCACCGTAAGGTCCTTGCCCTCTTTCACGGTCTTGGCCTTGCCAAAGGGAACCATGTAGTCAGGGCCGGGATACGGAGAGCGGCCGAAAGTTTCGCGATAGAGCCGTTTGTGCTCCAGGAACATCACGGGATCGTCGCAGCGGATGGCGGTGCGCAGCAGCCCGTTGGCGTCCAGCGCGTTCGAAGGGAAGCAGACGCGCAGACCGGGGATGTGGGTGAAGATGCTTTCGCCGCACTGCGAGTGATAGATGGCGCCGCCGGTGAGATAACCGCCGATGGCTACGCGCACCACCGCGGGAGACGAGAAGTTGCCATTCGAGCGCCAGCGCATCAGCGGCAGCTCGTTGCGCAGCTGGTGCATGGCGGGCCAGATGTAGTCAAAAAACTGGATTTCCACCACCGGCTTCATTCCCCGTGTGGCCATGCCCACGGCGCGGCCCACGATGTTGGCTTCCGCGAGCGGAGAATTGAAAACGCGCTCGCTCGAGTATTCCGTCTGCAGGCCGGCGGTGAGCTTAAAGACGCCGCCCTTGCCTTTGATGAGATGCTGCTCAAGGTATTCTTCCCGGCTGCAGTCGGCCACGTCCTCGCCGAAGACCACGATGCGCTCGTCACGCCGCATCTCGTCTTTCAGGCAGGCGTTGATCAGGTCGGCCATGGTTTTGTCGCCGCCGGCGAAGCCGGGTTCAGAGGCCATGGTGCGCGGATCAAGGTCGGGCGAATATACGTGATTGTAGATGGTGTCGGTTGCGGGCAAGGCAGATTGCTCGGCGCGTTCAGAGGCCGCCGCCACTTCTTCGTCAACGGATTTTTCCAGCTTGTTGATCCCGTTTTCATCCAGGATGTTTTCCCGGACCAGGAAGAGCTGCATGCGGGTGATGGGATCGCGCTGGGCGTCTTTTTGCCGTTCAGAGTCTGGACGATAGAGCCGCTCATCGTCTGAGAGCGAGTGAGAGTAAGGCCGGATCACGTGTCCATGCACCAGGGCCGGCCCTTGTCCGGAACGGCAATACTCAGCGGCACGCTTGCAGGCCGCGTAACTGGCCACCGGGTCGGTGCCGTCACATTCCTCAATGTGAAGGTTCGGGAAGCCGCGCACAAGCTGGGAAACGCTGCCGCCCGCGGTCTGCACTTCCACCGGGACGGAGATGGCGTAGCCGTTATCTTCAATCACAAACATCACCGGCAGCTTTTGATTGCAGGCGGAGTTCATGGCTTCCCAGAACTCGCCTTCGCTGGTGGTGCCGTCGCCGGCGGAGCAGTAGGTGACCTCGTCGCCGTGAAACTTCACCTCCTTGAACTGGCGATAGTCGCCTTGGTGCCTTTGCCCGGCTTCAGGATGGCGGCTGAAGTAGCGGCCCGCTTCGGCGCAGCCCACTGCCTGCAGAAACTGCGTGCCGGTGGGAGAAGATTGCGTTACGACGTTCAGCGGCTGGTTGCCCCAGTGGGAAGGCATCTGCCGGCCGCCGGAAGCGGGATCGTCGGCGGCGCCCACGGCCTGCGCCAGCATCTCGTAGGGCGTAACACCCAGGGCCAGGCAGAGCGCGCGGTCACGATAATAAGGGTAGAACCAGTCATACGCGGGCTTGAGCGCCAGGGCAGCGGCCACGGTCAGGGCTTCATGTCCGGCGCCGGAAATCTGGAAGAAGATTTTCTGCTGGCGCTTGAGCAGGATCTCGCGGTCGTCCAGCCGGCGGGAGAGATACATGAGCCGGTAAATCTCCACCAGGTGCTGGCGCGTGAGTCCTTCGTATGTCTTTTCCGTTTTTGCGGGCGATTCCACCACCGCCGAGACGCTCTTCTTGGACATGGGTCTCCTCTATTTGCTCCGGATCAGGACAGTTTTTGGGGGCTCGAGCGTAGTACCCATCATTTTAAATCCGAACGCGCGCCGCGGGTATACTGAAAACGGATGATTCACAAGAACCGCGCCATCCCGGCCCCCGATCTGAAACTTCTCATCTTTGACCTTGACGGCACGCTGGTGGACTCGCGCCAGGACCTGGCCAACTCCGTGAACGCCATGCTGCGCCATTACGGCAAGCACGAACTGGATTGCGACGTGATCGCCAGCTACATCGGCAACGGCGCGCCCATGCTGGTGCGGCGTTCACTGGGCGATCCTGACGATGAGCAGTTTGTGCAGGAAGCGCTGCTTTACTTCATGGCCTACTATCGCGAACATAAGCTCGACCACACTTACGTCTATGAAGGCGTGATCGAATCGCTGGAAACCATCCGCAGCAGCCGCAACAGTCAGGGCGAGCTGAAGATGGCGGTTTTGAGCAACAAACCGGTCGGGCCCTCGCAGGCGATTGTGGAGGCTCTGGGCCTGGGCAAATACTTCTTCCAGGTCTATGGCGGTAACAGTTTCCATACCAAGAAGCCCGATCCCGCGGGGGTGCAGGCGCTGCTGGCTCAGGCTGGCGCGCGCGTGGAAGAGACGGTGATCATCGGCGACTCGGACGTGGACGTGATTACGGCGCGCAACTCGGGGACGTATTCTCTTGGCGTGCGCTATGGGCTTTCGCCCCACACCTTGGAAGATGCGCCGCCGGATGTACTGATCGACCATCCTCGCGAGTTGGCGGACGTGCTGGGCCAGCGGGAGCAGAGCCGGCTGGCGTTCAAGACGGAGTGAAGAAACAAAGAATCTTACCGCGGATTCTCGCCGATTCACGCGGATCAGCTACAAGTCTTACGCTTGCAGCTTATAATCTCTTCCGCATCATCCACTTGCATGGCGCATCAATCCAAATTGGTCCTGACCGCCGCGGTCATGCTGCCGCTGCTGTTCATCGCCGCTTCTGTTGCTACTCAAAACGCTGTTCTTCAACAAAATTCGCCTCACCCGGCTACACACACCGTGGCCTTCATGACTGACTTCGGCCTGGCCGATGATTCGGTGGCCATCTGCAAAGCGGTCATGCTGGGCGTGGACCCATCACTGCGCATCATGGACATCACCCACCAGGTCACGCCGTACTCCATCCTTGACGGCGCCCGCTTTCTCGCCGGCACCACGTCTTACTACGGGCCGGGGACCGTGTTCGTGGCCGTAATCGATCCCGGTGTGGGCAGCGCGCGCAAGGCGATCGTGGCCAAGTCGAAACTCGGCCAGTACTTTGTTCTGCCGGATAACGGTTTGCTCACGATGGTGGAAGACCAGGATGGAATTTTGGAAGCGCGTGAGATTACCAATCCCGAATGGATGATTGGAGGCAAGCTCTCGTCCACGTTTCACGGCCGCGATATTTTCTCGCCCGTGGGCGCCCATCTCGCGCGCGGCGATGACTGGACGCAAATTGGTCCAGTGATGCAGAAGTTGGTCCGCCTGGACCTGAAGCCGGCCAAGCTGGAAGCCTCCGGACTCGGTGGTGAAGTCATCGCGACCGATGGTCC
>DASVFK010000076.1:0-22324 GCA_036380095.1 Candidatus Angelobacter sp.
CACGATGGTGTATTCCATGGCGCCGTAGTTCGCGAGCGTTTGTACCACCTGGGCGATCGAAGACCGCTTCTGCCCGATAGCGCAGTAGATGCAGATCAGGTTGTTGCCCTTGTTGTTGATGATGGTGTCCAGGGCCACGGCAGTCTTGCCCGTCTGGCGGTCGCCGATGATCAGCTCGCGTTGTCCGCGGCCGATGGGAATCATGGAATCTATGGCCTTTAGACCGGTGGCCATGGGTTCGCGCACCGGCTGGCGATCAATCACGCCCGGAGCAATGCGCTCCACGGGAATGTATTTGCTGGCGGTGATGGGGCCCTTGTCGTCGATGGGCAGGCCCAGCGCGTTCACCACGCGGCCAACCATCGCGTCACCCGTGGGCACGGACATGATGCGGCCCGTGCGCTTGACCTCGCCGCCCTCTTTTACTTCGGTGTAATCGCCCATGATCACCACGCCTACCTGGTCTTCTTCCAGGTTCATGGCAATCCCAGCCAGCCCGTGCCCGAAGTCGAGCAGTTCGCCGGCCATGACTTTGTCCAGGCCGTAGACGCGCGCAATACCGTCGCCCAGCGAGATGATGGTGCCTACTTCGTCCACCGTCACCTTGGACTCGTAGTTCTCAATCTGCTCGCGGATTAATTTGGTGATCTCGTCTGCTTTGATCTGAGCCATCGTTGACCTTTTTGAAAATCCTCGGCTTTTTCGAGGATTTGGTAATTGGTTAATTTGGTAATTTGGTAATTGAAAATCGTTCGCAACCACAGGTTTTTCAATTTCCCAATTACCAAATTACCCAATTACCAATTTCGCTTACTCAATTACCAATTTCTGCTTGATCCTCTCCAGCTGTCCGCGCACGGAGCCGTCATAAATCACGCTGCCTACGCGCACCACCGCCCCGCCCAGCAAGCCGGCCTCTTCCGCATAGGTGGCGCGGATGGTCTTGCCGGTGACTTCCGCCAGGCGCCTTTCCAGGTCCTTTTTTTCTTTTGCGCTCAATTCACGCGCCGACTTCACCTGCGCCTGCGCGATGCCCATGCGTTCATCCAAATCCTTGCGGAACTGCTCCGCGATCTCGCCGATCTGCCCGATGCGGCGCTGGTCAATCAACACGGCCACCAGGTTGCGCAGCATTTTGGAGCCGCCCATCTTTTTGATGATGGCATCCAGCAGGCTGATCTTTTGTTTGTGCGCCACGGACGGGTTTTCAAAAACGTTGCGCAGCTCGACGCTGCTTTTTACCAGCGCCGCCGCCTCGTTGAGTTCCTGGACGGCCTTGTCAGGATCGAGTTTCCGCTCTGCCACCACCTCCGCAAAAGCGCGGGCGTACCGGCCTGCCACTGCCATTTAGTGCCCGTCCTTTCCCAGTTGCGTGGTGAATTCACGCACCAGTTCGCGGTCGGCATCCTGTCCCACGCGGATCCTCTTTTCCGCCAGGTCCACGGCCAGCTCGGCGGCGTAGGCCTTCAGGTCGCGGCGGGCATTGTTGGCGGCGGCGGCGATCTCCTGTTCCGCCGTGGACACGATCCGGCGCCGCTCGTTCTCAGCTTCCGCCATGATCCGCTTTTCTTCGGCGCGCGCGTTCTCGTCCGCCTCACGCCGCATGTTGGTGATGTCCACATCCAGGCGGGAAAGCCGGCCTTCCACTTCCTGCAGGCGCCGGCGCGCTTCCTCGCTGGTCTTGCGCGCATCTTCGATGCGCGCGCGGATAGAGTCTGTGCGTCCCTTGAAAAATCCGGGAAGCTTCTTGCGCATCACGTAAGCAATGAAGAAAGCGATCACGCCGAAGTTCAGCAGCACGCAGAGCCAGTATGCGGCGTTGTTGCTCAGGCCGGTTGTTCTGGCAATGAACTTCACTGCCGACGAATTGCGCATGGCGTCGGCAGAATCGGCTTCTTTCTCTGTCTTCTGCGCACCTTCTTCAGCGTGTTTCAGTTCCTGTTTTACTTCCGCGGAAGCAGCCGGCTTGGCTGGCGTTGTTTCCTTTCTGGGCGTTGTTTCCTGGGCGTGTAACCGTGGCCCCTGCGTCGCGAGCGCGGCCATAAGTGCGAGGAGGAGAGTCGAGAGAACAAGGCTGATGCGATTGCGCATATCGTCTACCGGGCCCCCGCTGCCGTCGCCGGCTTCAGAATGGATTCGATGATCTGGTCCGCCAGGACTTCCGCCTGCTTCTGGAGTCCGGCCTTGGCCGCAGCCACGTCTTCGGCGGTAGAGGCGCGCGCGCTTTTTACCATGTCGTCGGCCTGCTTGCGCGCTTCTGCCAGAGCGGCGCCGCGCTGTTCCATCACCTGCCGCCGGCCGGCTTCCTGGATCTTGTAGATGTGCGCCCGCGCTTCGCGCACTTTCTGCTCGTACTCGGCGGTGCGCGTTTCAGCCGCGGCGATTTCCGCCTGCGCCTGCTGAATGGCGCCTTCCGTCATGGCATGGCGCTGCTCCAGCACCTGCTGCAAGCGCCGGTTCACAATCAGCTGGTACGCTCCCCACACCACGAACAAGCAAATGATGGTGGGAACGGAGGAAAGCAGTAATTCGCCTAATTGCCTGAGTGTATCTTCCATTTCTCTTTAATTGTATTGAATAAGAAGCGGACCGGGAGCGACCACCAAACTCTTTACGTTATCATCCGTTTTGCGCAGGTGTCAACGCCAGTGCAGCAGCCCTGCGTGCCTTCGCAGGCATGAAAAAGTCTCCGCCGACTCCAGGATTGAGAGCAGCGCGAGCAAGCCGGCGGCTGCATGGCGCGATTGCAAGACGACTCCTAGGCTCGCACTTGTATTCGGGAGGTTCTTTGCGGCGGACAAAGCTCTGGCCTGCCCGGCCACCCCGGCCCAGGGTCCACATTCCCCGCGATTGGTCGACCGCCGAACGCTCGGTCCACTTCGGCGCGAATCCCTGGCGAACATCCGGCCTAGACGGTCACAGATGGTTGTGATACCCGGGCCATGTCTGCTGCTGGTTTCCTGGCTTCTAGGGTAAAAAAACCTCTCCTATCTCTTGACTTCATATGGGAGAGGCCTACAATAAATGCATCACCTCCGATCCGATTCAGGATCGAATGGGCTTGTGGCCAAGGAAACTGTCACCGCTTCTTGGTCTCAGGCCCATTTAATTTTTGCGGGCTTTTGCCCGCGTCTCAAGACCACCTTGATCATCCCTTTCCGTGCCGTCCGCTCTGTTCCATATTCACTTCTCAGCGAGATCAGAAGCTGCGCGGTACGCGGCGGCAATGCCGGCGACCAGCACACTTTGCAAGAGCCATACGCGCAAGGCCCCACCCAGCGGAATATAACTCGAACGCACTCCCAACAGAGTCGCGAGAGCCAGTCCGGCGATCACAGGAACAGCCGTAAGGAACAGAACACCTCTACGCGCGACCGGTTCCACGCTCGCCCAGATCAGCAGGGCCGTCCAGCCGAACATGAGTGCCGCTGCAGTGTTAAGCGCATAACGAACATCCGGGTGGGCAGAGTCGGCTGCGATTCCAAGGGAGGCCCGGAGGAGACGGGGATAGAGCATTCCAACGGCCACGAACCCATCCACGGCAGCGGCGCCCCAATACACCGATTTGATAAATCCGCCTCGATCCATCTTGTCCGGCTCCCTGCATGACAAAAGCCGAACTGCAGCAGCGATTACCGTTACCTGGCTCTCTTCCGCGCTACTGTGCCTCCGCGATGTTCCCTGGCTTTGACCGCATAGTGGTCCAGCATCCGCGCCAAAGACTCCGGCGCTTCCACTTCCATCTGCACGGCGCTATCGCGATAGGAGCGTTTCAGCACCTGCGCGCGTGCTTCAATCTGCGCCAGAAGCTTTCCCTCACTCTGCGGCACGCGGATGCGCAGACGGCGCAGCGCATCTACTTGCAACCGCTCGTCAATGGCCTGCAACAGCTCGTCCAGCCCCTGGCGGCGGGCGGCTGAGATGTAGACGACAGGCCCGGCGTTGACCAGGGTTTTCCTCTGCGCTTCCGGAAAGAGATCGACTTTGTTCATCACGCGAATCTGCGGCGTGCTTTCCACTTCAAGCTCCTTGAGCACCGCATCCACCTGCTGCTTCTGCTCGTCCGCCACGGGGCTGGTCGCGTCTGCCACGTGGAGCAACAACGCCGCGCGCTGCACTTCTTCGAGCGTGGCCCGGAAAGCGGTAACCAGGGTGGTGGGCAGGTTACGGATGAAACCCACAGTGTCAGAGAGCAGCACCTTGCGCTTGCTGGGCAACGTGATGGACCGGATGGTGGGGTCGAGCGTAGCGAACATCTTCGACGACGCGTGCACCTCGGCCGCGGTGAGCGCGTTGAACAGCGTTGACTTGCCCGCATTGGTGTAGCCCACCAGGGCCACTGTGGGCAGGGGCACGGATTCGCGGCGCTGCCGCTGTTGCGCGCGCACGCGCCGAACGTCTTCCACCTGCAGCTTGATGTGGCGAATGCGACGATAGATCCTGCGCCGGTCAGTCTCAAGCTGGGTTTCGCCGGGTCCGCGCGTACCAATACCGCCGCCAAGCTGCGACATCTCTATGCCGCGCCCGGCGAGCCGCGGCAGCAGGTATTCCAGTTGCGCCAGTTCTACTTGAAGCTGGCCTTCACGGCTGCGCGCATGCCGGGCAAAGATGTCCAGGATCAGCTGCGTGCGGTCAATCACCCGCGCGTCCACTTCGCGTTCGATGTTGCGCTGTTGCGACGGAGAAAGTTCGTGGTCGATCAGTACCAGGTCCGCGTGCGAGGAAGCCACCGCGCCGGCGATCTCCTTCAGCTTGCCCAGACCGATCAGTGTGGCGGGATCAGGACGGTCACGGCGCTGGATGAACTCGCCGGCAATCTCCGCGCCCGCGGAAGCCGCCAGCTCGCGAAACTCGGCCAGCGATTCTTCCACGTCGAAACGGGCGTGCGCCTCTCGTTCTCCACCGGGTGGTTCCACGCCGGCACGCGCAGCTTCGCGCGCCTGCACCGCGCTGGGCGGCACTTCCAGGTCACGTTCGGCCCGCGTGCGGTGGCGAAACTCCACCGCCACCAGGAAAGCGCGCTCCGGCCCGTCACGGCCGGTGCTTATCCCGGCTGATTCACGCTTGCGCCGGAACCGCGGACCAGGAATAAATCAGCCCTCCGCTTTGGCCGTCGTGCTCTCTACCTCGGCCGCTGCATGGTGTCCCCCACGAGGCTCAGCGTGGTGGACGCCTTTGGACATGACCACCGTGGAGATGGCATGTTTGAAGATGAGCTGTTCCTGATTGTTCGTTTCCAGGACCACTGAATACTTGTCGAAGGACCGGATGCGGCCTGTGAGCTTGACTCCGCTCAACAGATAAATCGTGACCTGCGTCTTGTCCTTGCGCGCGGTATTCAAAAAAGAGTCCTGTATGTTCTGTGCCGGCTTGTTTTCCATCTGCCGATCTCTCTCCTTGGTGGCTTGCCTACGGGAACCAGGGAAACAGCTTTCTTGCCTGTAACCTTGCCTGCCATTGTAGCTTTTTGCCGTGCGGCGGGGCAAAAACGCCCGGCCCTGCCCCGCCCCGCTGTAAGTGCTAGAATTTTGGGGTCCCGTGAAGAGCTCTGACCAGAAAACATCCCTCCAGGTCCCCATGCTGGACCTCTCCCGGGGCTACGCCTCCATCCGCGACCAGGTACTGGCTGCGATTGCCCGGGTGTGCGACTCGCAAAGGTATATCCTGGGCGAAGAGGTAGAGAATTTCGAGCGGGAGTTTGCCACCCTCTGTGCCGTGTCTCAGGGCGTGGCTTGCGCTTCCGGGACAGACGCTTTGTGGCTTGCTTTGGCGGCCGCCGGAGTCAAGCCGGGCGATTCGGTTATCACCACGCCCTTCAGCTTCTTCGCCACCGCCAGTTCCATCATTCGCGCCGGAGCGCGCCCGGTGTTCGTGGACATCGAGCCGGAAACTCTCAACATCGATCCGGCCAAAATCGAAGAGAAATTCCGCGGCGCTTCGCCACGTCCCCGGGCCATCATGCCGGTGCATCTCTACGGCCAGTGCGCGGACATGGATGCGATCAATCTGCTCGCCGGCCAGTTCAAGGCAGTGGTGATTGAAGATGCGGCCCAGGCCGCAGGCGCCTGCTGGAACGGAAAACCTGCTGGCTCGCTGGGAGCGGCGGCCGCCTTCAGCTTCTATCCCACCAAGAACCTCAGCGCCTTTGGCGATGCGGGAATCCTCACCACCAGCGACCCGGCCCTGGCTGCGCACGCGCGTTCGCTGCGCAACCACGGCTCAACCCAGCGCTATTATCACGACGAAATCGGCGCCAACAGCCGGCTGGATTCCATTCAGGCGGCGGTGCTGCGGGTGAAGTTGCAGCATCTGGCCGGCTGGAACGATGCCCGCCGTGAACGCGGCGGCGTTTACGATCGGCTGTTGAATGGCGCGGGCCTTACCAAGACAGGACCGGGATCCACGCCGCCCGTTACCTTGCTCAAGAGCCGGCCACAAGCCCAACACATCTTCCATCAGTATGTAATTCGCGTGCAGCAGCGCGACAAGCTACGCGACTTCCTCAAAGAACGCGGGGTGGGGACTGAGATCTACTATCCCGTTCCACTGCATCTGCAGAAATGCCTCTCTTATCTTGGTTACGCGCCCGGCGATCTGCCGGAAGCTGAGCGTGCCGCGTCGGATGTGCTCGCTCTGCCCATGTTTCCGGAACTGGAGCAGGAAGAGCAGCGTTACGTGGTGGAGACGATGGCAGAATTCTATTCGTAAGAAGAACCAGTGGTTGCGCGAATCACTTGTAGGTAGGCCAGTTTTCCTGCACGTAGGCAATCCTGGCACGGCGTTCCTGCAATTCCGCTTCTTCCGGCGACAAAGGCGGAGGCGGGATAAGGACATTTGTCTGTTTCTGCAACTCGGCCATGATCTTCTTCAACGAATTCTCAATCCTCGCCAGCGTAGCCCAGACAGCGACTAGGCCAGCAAGAACAATGAAGCCATCCATTTAGGTTACTCCTGAGAGCAGGATTGTATCTCATGGATAGCCACTGTCGCAGGGGAAAACTTCATACTCTGAAGGACCGCAAGTTTGAAACTACTAGAAGTATCGTTATAAACCGTAGGCGTCGGGGGCCCGGCAACCAGAGGAGTAGCAACTGCGCGGATGAACCGCGACACGGATAAGAAAAACTCGTCGCCAGATATTCGATTTGGCTAGGCTTTCCTTCTCTGTTGAGCTGCATTCAATGCGACCAGGAATCGGCGCGATCCCAGTTCACTCACGGCGGATTGGAGGCGGCGGCTGCGGAGGGTTTCTTGGTTCATGCAAGATGGCTTACAAAGTTGCATCAATGCTGAATAGCCGGAATTGCGCGACGATCACGGCCACAGCCACAACGAACCAGCCAAGATAGAGAATAGTTGCCATTCGTTCCCCCCAGGCGCAGCATCATACAACAATGCGGGCCTTGCTTCGGCGCTGCGCTGCCTCCGCCAACCTTGGGAGTGGCGATAAATCGCTGAAACTTTCACCAGTGGTTTGAGTCCAACTACCCAGCCGTACAGCAGGAGAAAGAATGAAAAAGAATCGGCTACCTGGCATCGCAGCCAGATTGATGACAGTCGCATTGGCCATTGCGGCCAGCGGGTACGCCCAAGGCAACAGTAATCCTCCTGACAAGAGCCAGGCGACTTTCCGCACAACCACCAGGCTGGTGGTGGTGGATGTGGTTGCCGTCAATGGCAAAGGCGAGCCCCTCACCGACCTCAAGCCTGAAGAATTCACCGTGTCGGAAAACGGCAAATTGCAGGAGGTCAAGAGCTTCAGCCTGCATCAGCCCCTTCCAGCGAACGCCAGGACCGAGCCATCCCCGGCGGCCCCTCTTCCTCCCGGTGAGTTCAGCAACGCTCCACGCTACAAAAACGCTGCGGTGTGGAACATCATCCTGCTGGACTTTTTGAACAGCCAGGTCTTGAGCCAGGCCGATATGCGGGACCGCCTGGCCAAGGTTCTGGACAAGATGCCTGACGATCCGGTTGCGGTCTACGTGCTTACGGATCGGCTGCACCTTCTCCACGATTTCAGCAGCGATCAAGCGGCGCTGAAAGCAGCGGTGGCGGCGCTGAAGAACAAGGCTTCTGCGCACATCGACAATCCCAAAGGCGGCCATGAAGCGGAACGCTATCCTCCGCCCATTCTCGCCGCTATGACTCCGGAGCAGCTCGCGGCCGTGCTCCACTCAGAAGCTCAAGCGACCGGCTTCAACACCCAGCTCCGGCTCCGCTTGACGATGGAAGCGCTCAACATGATCGTGCGCAACGTAGCGGCGCTGCCGGGCCGCAAGAACCTGATCTGGATATCGCAGGCTTTCCCGTTCAGCATCGACCCCGGCCAGACGGTCAAGGCCACCGATGCGGCCACTGGAATGGACTTCAGCGTCAGCGTGCCCGGAACGGCGAACGCGCTGCTGGATGGTGAAGTGGCCATCTACCCGGTGGACCCCCTGGGTGTGACTGGTTCAGACGAGTTCGACGTGGCCGGACGCGGAAAAGACGCCATCGGTTTGCCGGAGACGAATGTAGGCCCCACGAACACGGTCAGCGAACTGCGCTACGCGCAGAACGCGACCCACGCCTCCCTCAACAATCTGGCAGACAGCACGGGCGGCCGCGCTTTTTACAACCGGAATGACCTGGGCGATGCCGTCTTGCAGAGCATGCGCGACGGAGACACGTTCTACACGCTGGCGTATTATCCTTCCGACAAGAATTGGAACGGAAAGTTTCGCCGCATCAGCGTCAAGGTGGCCCGCGCGGGTGTAAAACTTCGTCACCGCTCCGGCTACTTCGCACTGGACCCTGGTGTACACGATGCACCGGCAGCGCGCGCTGAAGCTGTGGCGCTCTTTCGACAGGCCCTTGACCTGGAGACCCCGGTTGCCACGTCTCTGCTCTTCCACGCCCGAGTCAGGCCCCCTGCTCCAGCGCAGGAAAAGCTCATTGTTGAACTGCAGCTTGAACCCGGCGCAATCACCACAGACGCTGGCCCTGATAACCACCAGCATGTAAGCGTCGATTGCGCTGTCGCTGTGTTCACGGAGAAAGGGGCGCCGGTGACGCTGACCGGTAACACTGTTTCCGGACCACTCAAGCCGGAGGGATTCGAGAAGGTCGCGCGGGAAGGGTTTCCCTGCCGTGTAGGCCTGGATCTCCCGCCAGGCAGCTATCTGCTGCGACTGGGGATCCATGACAACTTGAGCGGGCGCATGGGAACGGCGAATGCGAATGTCTCCATCCCCGAAAAAACACACCCACAATAAAATCGCCGGCCTCCGCTCGCCATTTCATGCGGTGACTTGCGGCGTGCGAATGTTCAGCTCCGGGAAGCGGACGAAGGACGCAGTGCGGCCAGGCCCACTGCCAAGACGGCCACGCCGGCAATCGCCAGCAGAGTCAATAGCGGTGCATGGCCTTCCGACATAGAGAAAACCTGCCGCCAGTTCGCCGCGAACATCCCAACGAAAACAACCACAACTGCAAGCGCCGCGGCCAGCCGCATGATCGCCATGGGGCGCTCGATGCGTTCCTTCTCTGCGAGCTTTTTCCGAATCTGCGCGCGCCACCAGATCACTCCCGGGCTGGGCATCTCCGGTTGATGGTCCCGGGCCATCTGCTTGACCAGGGAGTCGAGTTGGGCGTCATTATTCATGAGTGCCTCGGAATCCCGCTTGCTCCAGCAGGTCTTTCGCTTTTTCCCGCGCCCGGAACACCATCACGCGCACGCTCTTCTCTTTCACGCTGAGAATAACACCGATCTCCCTGTGGCTGAGCTCCTCTACGTGGGCCAGCCATAGCACCGCGCGCTCCTGCGGGCTGAGACGGTCAAAGACTGCCGCCATATCCAGCGGCAGGCTGAAGTTCTGATGCATGTGTTCCGTTACGTGGTTCAGTTCTGACCACTCTCGTTCCCTCTTTTCTTTACGCCATCGGTCACGCAGAATGTTGGTGGCGGTGGCGTAAAGGTAAGCCTTGCGATGTGGCTCTTCCATGGCCGGCGCATTGATCATGCGGACATAGGCCTCCTGGAGCACTTCATCTGCCGTGGCCGGATCGCGGCTCAAGCGGCAGAGGTAACCGTGCAAAATGCGGGCGGTACGTTGATAGAACAGCTCGAACTCGGCCTGTGTGGTCTGCTCGTCAATGCTTGCCGCCGTCATCGCAAGTTCCAGTGCTTCCATGGCTGCCAGCAAGCGTTTCAACCCTCCACTTTCCATCCTGCCTTCTTTGCCAGGAAGTATGACACGGCCGCTGAAATCAGGAAGCCGACTCCGGCCAGAAAGGCCACCCAACCGATGCGGCGGCTTACCCCGCTGTAGGCTTCGGCAAGAAAGCCACAGCCAACGCCGAACAGAACAAAGCCGGTGCGGATGGTATTGAGAATAGCGTTTCGAGGACTGGCAACCGCATCGGTGAAGCTCATGACGTATTTCTGCCCGGCGGGCGACTGCATGAACTCGGCAAAATCCTGCGCTGAGGAAAACTTGTCCAAAAGGGCCTTCTGCATAAGGTTCTGCTGCCGCCGCTTGAAGGCCGCGTTCACCAGATAAATTCCCCAGATGAGAAGGCCGATCAGCGTGGCGGCCCACACCGCGCCCTCTAAAAGCGACTGATAAGGAAACCGCTCAAAGCCCTGTGGCACCTGCATTGTGTTCCTGACCTCCAGATTGGAAACGTCCAGGGCCCAGGGAAGGTTAACAGCCCAGGGCGTGAAACGGAGATATAAGTCCGCTTCAGGCGGCCGGCGATTCGAGCACGGTCCGGAGTGGCACGCCATGGCCTTCACCCACAAGAGAAGAAAGGAGGCGCAGGTAATCGCTCGCTGCCCGATCCAGCCGCTGCTGCTCATGGCTGACCGCCGTCGCGTTGGCAGCCATCAGGCAGTATCCCGAGCGAAAAGCTGCGTATGCGATAAGAAAGTCAGAGATTCGCATGCCAACATCGTCGCCGCTGGCGCGGCAATAATTGTCAAGAAAAAATTCGCTCTGGCCGCGATCCATCCGCCACTCCACCATCGCGCCTGCCAGGTCCCAGGCGACGTCCGTTGGCCCGGGAAAGAAGTGATCGTCGCCGTGGCTGCCGCAATCGGTCTTGAGCATCCGGCCATCCTTGGTCAGCAACCACTCGTGCGGCTGCATGCGTCCATCGGCGATCAGTCCCCGTTCAAGCTGCAGGTTTGCCGGCAGATCGAGACCAGACTGATCCAGATTGTGCTCCGCCATTTGTTGCAGCGGGCCCAGGTCAGGGGCACCAGCGGGGAACCCGCTCGCCCGAAAAGCGCAATACTCCGCCAGGCGGGCCAGCACGCTCTCACAAAGATCTTCGACTCGCATCGGCCTGCCGCGCAACCAGGGGTAGCATACAAACCCGCTCTCTGCGCGAGCAACTTGCGGCGCGAATCCAGCCGCAGCCAGCGCCCGCTCGCGCTCGATCACTTCATCTCCATAATGCCCAAAGCCCAAGAACTTGAACAGGCGACTCTCGTGTGAATCTTCGTGCGAGAGATACTTCAGACGCTCCATGCTGGTCCACGTGGCCGGCCAATCTTCTTCGTCGCTAAACGACCAGCGCCGCCATTCACCTCCACCGGCAAAAACTTCCGCGCCCTGTGGAACTCGTGGCCGATTGTCTGCCCCAACCCAGCGAAACCGGCGCGCCCGTTGCGGACCATCCTCGCTGCACAGCCGGGGGAAGTCCGGCTCATGGCCGCAGATCAACGTGATCCTTTCCGACGGCGCTCCTTGCTCCACCAGCGCCTCCGCCACCGAGAGAAACGACGACCCGCTCAGCCCCGGCCCTTCATCCACAATCAGAAGCCGAGCATTGCGTTCCAGCAGCTCTCGCAGCCAGAGCGACTGCGGTGGACTAAGCACTGTTTTGCGATTGTAAGGATGTCCCTGGGGCCGCACCGTAACCCTGCTTACGTTCACGCCTCGGCACCGCAGGGCCGCCCCTGTGACCGCACTCAGCGTGGTTCCAATGCTGCGGAGTCCGATCACCCCCACGGTCGCGGGCAGCGGACCGAACCGATCCAGCACGTCTGCGTAAGCCAGGGGATGAAGTGCGTAATAGGCGAATCCTTCAGGTTTGGAGATTTCAAGATCATGCGGAACTCTGGCTTGCCCAACCAGATTTAAAGAGGCTTTCAACTCGTGCAATTCCGGTGCGACCAGCGCATCGGCGGCCCGGTCCGTGACCAACTCCCATTTTTGCGCCAGCTCGGGCGCCGCGTCCGCGACGCCACACTCCAGCTCGCCGGCACGGAGCAGCGCCCTCAGCTTTGCCTCCGGGCCGCGGCTTTCCATCGCCCCGAGCAACGCCGTCTTGAGTCCATCTCCTGGAACACAGCCGCGTTCTTCGCGGAAAACCAGCAGGTTCACCGGTACGGGGCTCATGGGGCTCGAGTCTATTAAGCTGCTTCCTTGGGTTTGCGGGCCGCGCGCGGTGAACGCGCCACGTCGCCTTCTTTGTCGATGAAATACAAGAACTGGTTATCGCGTTCCACGGCGTGCGGCACCAGCACTTTGCTCTCGCCTTCGCCCGATTTCGGTTTGTGGCAGACGTTGCCGTGTCCGTCAATGAAATAGAGGTACTTCTTGTAGTCCCGCTCCAGATTCAGCTTCTTTACTTTTTCGGCCATAACCCAGTTGGACGGCCAAACCACATGCCCGGATGCCAGCCCTTCGCCTTAACCCTGTCGCTTGGGTTTTTTCGGGGTTGCCTCAGTCTTCCTGCGGCGCGGCTTGGGAGGCTCTTCGCCGGGAGCGAATACTTTGCGGACGATAGGGGAGTTGAATTTATAAAGCTGCTGGCGTTTTTGGCCGTCATCGTCTTGCAGCTGCAGGGTGAAGGTACGCAGGGCGCCCTCTTTGCCGAAGTCCTGCTGCCCCAGAGTCACCGGCAGGGTGCCGTACAGGTTGCGCTCGCGATAGGCGGTCTCATAGCGATGCTTGCGCGTGTTCCACGTGTAAACCCGGGCCTGGTTGAAGTCATAGGGCATGCCGTCTTTCGGTTCCGTCAGCAGGACCAGGTATTCGCCCACGTTCTTGTCTCCGTCCTTCACTTCGTCCAGGGCGAAGGCGGCCACAATGCGCTGCCCTTCCGCGTACTGGGCAACCTCATCGGGAACGCTCAGGTAGAGCGTCCGTCCGTAAACCCAGCCGGCGCGTTTCTGCTGGTCGCGAATGAGCCACCAGTCCTCCATGATCACCGGCTGGTTGGGCTTTTCCTGTTCGTCGTCGTCCGTATCGTCCTTGTCTTTCTGGTCCTTCACCGGCGAGGCCTTGGCGTTGCGCGGCACTGTTTGCCTTTGCAGCAGCTCCACCTTTTGTTTTTCCGGCAGCATGAAGAGGTAGCTGGTCTTTCGACCCGGTGAAATGTGGATCCGCACCTGCTCTTCCGTGGTGGCTGTGCCCTGCGCCGCGGTGTTGGCCTGTTGCTCGCTCAAGCGCTGGAACTGCTCAAACGTCGGCTGGTCCACCAGGTAGCGTTCCTGCAGCCAGCCTTCTTCGCCGCGCGGCGTGCGCACGCGGACAAAGTGTTTGTTCTGCATCCGCTCCAGCACCTGCAGCCGTTCGCCGCCATGCACCAGCCCGCTCTTGTTGAACACCGTGGAAACGCGGTCGCGCAGCGACTTGTCTTCCGCCGCGTAGACGTATTCTTTTTTCTCCGTCACGGCGCCGCACGCGGCCATGCTCAGCACACAAAGAACCAGGATTGCCGCCGCGGTAAGACGCACTCCGGCCGGCCGGTCATTTGGCTTGTTGCATTGGGACTGGTGCATTGCTGGTTCTCACAACTATATCAGCCATCTTAGGACCAGCACACGCCCACCTTGCACATTGTCCTGGTGGCCATTCCGCCTGCGATGAAGGACCGCCTTGCCCTTGTCCCACCGCCCTTGCTGCATCGTCCTTCCGGATGCCGGGTATACTGTCTGCTTTTGCCGGAGGAACCGTGCGCCTGAAGCCCCTTGTCCTTTTGTTGGCCTTTTTTGCTCTAGATCTCTCGCTTCCTGGAGCTTCCCGGCCCGGTCCCGCCGCCGCACGCAACATCCGCGCGGAGATGGATTTTCTGGCTTCCGACGCGCTTCAGGGCCGCGGCAGCGGCACGCAGGATGAACTTATCGCCGCCGCTTATCTTGCCAGCGAGCTGCTGCAGATCGGCATTGCCCCCGCGGGCGACAACGGCAGCTACATCCAGGACGTACAAACCCAGGTCAAATTCCGGGGCGTGGAACAGCCATGGCACACGCGCAACGTCATCGGCGTGCTGGCCGGGCGCGATGCCCGGCTTAAGGACCAGGTGGTGCTCCTCTCCGCCCACCTGGATCATCTTGGCAAGCGCCAGCCCGTCAACGGCGATGAGATCTACAACGGCGCCGACGACGACGCTTCCGGCTGCGTCGCCGTGCTTGAACTGGCCCGCGCGCTCGCCCGCGGCAAGCGGCCACGCCGCACCGTGGTCTTCGCTTTCTTCGGCAGCGAGGAAACCGGCGGCCAGGGCGACCGGTATTTCCTGGAGCATCCGCCCGTGCCGCTCAAAAACATCGTCGCCAACCTGGAGTTTGAGATGATCGGCCGTCCTGATCCCGCAGTGAAAACGGACGAGCTCTGGCTTACCGGCTTTGACCGCACCAACCTGGGCCCGGAACTGGCGCGCCACGGCGCCAAGCTCGTCGCCGACCCGCACCCCGTGCAGCACTTCTTCCAGCGTTCAGACAATTTCGCTCTGGCCAGGCAAGGCATCGTTGCCCAGACCGTCTCCAGCTTCGGCCTGCACAAGGATTACCACCAGCCCACAGACGACCTCTCCCACATTGACTTCGACCACATGGAGAAAGCCATCCGGTCCATTATCGGGCCGGTGCGCTGGCTGGCCAATTCAAGCTTCAAGCCGGAATGGCTGGAAGGAAAGAAGCCGTAAGCCAACAGTTATCTGGACGAAAGGTCGAACCGGGCATACTTTAACTCGTATGAGAGCGACCGAGGTTCTGTTCGCCACGATTCTGTTGTTCATGATTTTCGATCCCATTCTCTTATTTGCCGAGGGACCGCACGAAGCTCCGAAAATCGAGAGTCTGACGCAAGAAGTGCAGGGGAAGGGACCAGAGGCGGTTCGAGAGTTGATCGTTCGGCGGTTCGGCCCTCCAGCTCGAGACATCGGGTCGGGCATTCAAATTGAGCAATGGGATGTGGACGGCGGGATACTGACCTTTCATCCGCATCAAGGACTCACCTTCCAGAAAGGCGGGGTGGCTACCCGGCTGATACGAACCACGAATCCCGCTGAACTTTGCCTTTTCGGCAGTTACGAAATGGATACTGGGCCAGAGGGACATTCTGCCATGTTCTATTACCTCGGAGACGTGAGTCTGTCTGCCGGCCATTACCGATTCACAGACAGCGGCAGTAATCTTGATCACCGGAACAAACAGCAAAACAACTTCTTCATGATGCATCCTGATGGGCTGGTGAAAGTGAAGTACGCCTCCGGCGTGAGCGCAAAGACTCGACTGGAAGACTTATCGGATGGCAGCCCCGTCGCTACAGTAACGTTTTCCGCGGCAAATAAACGATTCAGCGCAACCTACCGCATCGTCGCGAACCGCTCCTCAATGTCACTTGCTCTTCAGGGAAAGGGAATACCATTCCAATTGACAAAGGGCTGGGTGAATTACTGGCGTTAGCCCCGGTTCGCCCAAGACAGAATCGACGACGATAAGAAATTTCTTAGCAACCTTTTGGACTCGAACTTCGTTTGGATTTTCAACGGCGCGAACAGGCGAACGAAGTTGGTGCTGATACAGTCGAATCCCATTCTGTCGTAGCGTTTTTAGAAAGGCACAAAAAAATTGATTCTTGGCAAACGAAAGCTCCCCGTCCTCTTTCTTCATCTTCTGTTCTCGTCGCTTGCCTTCAACATCGCTCTTGGCCAGAGCGCACCTCAGGCTGCCCAATCTGCCGGAGTGGTTGTGGAACAGGGAAAGTTCCAGCTCCACAAATTTGAACAGCCGATCGGCGAAGAGACTTACGAAATCTCCAGGAATGCAGACGGCCTGCGGGTAAAGATAGATTTCAAGTTCACGGACCGTGGTACGGCTGTGCCGCTGTCCGCGACCTTCAAGGCCGCCCAGGATCTCACACCGGAGAGCTTTGAGATCAAGGGACAGACTGCCAGACAGTTCGCGATCGACCAAGCTGTGGAAGTCCAGCCGCGCAAGATCAGGTTCCGTAATCGCGACAAATGGAGTGAGAGCGACCTGCCCACGCAGCCTTTCTTCACCATCGCGGGCTACGCTCCCACCGCGATGCAGATGCTGATGGTCCGATATTGGTTAAGGCACGGCTCGCCCGCGCGGCTGACCACGTTTCCTCAGGGGAGCGTCAGGATCGTACCCCGAGGTCAGGATGAATTCAGCCTGAATGGGCAGAAGCAGAAACTGCAGCGCTACACAGTGGAGGGCCTGATCTGGGGAAGAGAGACTCTGTGGTTTGATGCCGGCGGCAAGCTGGTTACAGCCATCACCACGGACGCTGAATTCGACCACTTTGAGGCGGTCCGCGAGGGCTACGAGCCGTTGTTGGGAGAGTTTGTGGGACTCGCTGGAGCCGATGGCATGGCTTCTCTATCCGAAATCTCCAGGGGAATCTCCGGCAGCCGCGCGGAAACTCTTGCGCTCGTGGGAGCCACGCTGATTGACGGCACAGGCGGCGCACCGGTCCCCGATTCCGCTGTCGTTATCAAGGGAGGACGCATCGTTGCTGCCGGGCCTCGCGCCAACGTGACAATTCCCAAAGGCGCAACCGTCCTCGACCAAAAGGGCAAGACCATTCTTCCCGGATTGTGGGACATGCACGCCCATTTCGAGCAGGTGGAGTGGGGCCCGATCTATCTGGCGGCCGGTGTCACCACGGTGAGGGATTGCGGCAACGAACTTGAGTTCATCAAAGCGGTGCGGGACGCGATCGCGCAAGGCCGTGGGCTGGGACCGCGTTTGCTGCTTGCTGGAATTGTCGACGGGACCGGCAAGTTCCAGGTTGGCGTGCAGCGTGTGGATACCCCGGAACAGGCGCGCCTGTGGACAGCCAAGTATCACGATGCCGGATTCCAGCAGATGAAGATTTACAGCTCGATGAAGCTTGAAGAGGTCCAGGCCGTGGCCCAGGAAGCGCACCGGCTGGGCATGACAGTCACAGGCCATGTCCCGGCGGGACTCAGCGCCTTTCAGGTGATTGAAGCGGGGCAGGACCAGATCAATCACCTCCATTTTATCGCCGATATGATGGTTGCTCCTCTTCCGCCGGACGCCAAACCCATCGACCGCTTCAACGCTCTCTCGAATATCGATCTGGATTCTCCGCAGGCTCAGCAGGCGCTCTCCTTTCTGAAGAAGCACGGAACGGTGGTTGACCCAACGCTCGCTTTGGCGGAGTTTTACACCGCTTCCACAGCAAAGCCGCCCGCGAGCTTTGAGCCGGGGGTTTTGAAAGTACCCACAGAACTGGCAGCGCCACTGGCGGATGTGGGTCCACCCGGAGCCATGACAGACGTAAGAGAGAAGATCTTCCGGAAGCAACTCGCCATTGTAGGTGCGTTGCACCGGGCCGGCATTCCCATCGTTGCGGGCACCGACCAGGCTGTTCCCGGACATAGCTTGCACAGAGAGATCGAGCTTTATGTGCAAGCCGGATTCACGCCCATGGAGGCGATCCAGGCAGCCTCGCTTGTTCCTGCCCGTGTTATGGGCCTGGAGAAGGAAGTTGGCACGCTGGAAACGGGAAAACGCGCCGACTTGATCGTAATCGCAGGAGACCCTCTCGCTGACATCCGCAACACTCGCAACGTGCAGTTCGTCATCACGAATGGCGTGATGTACAACACCGCGGAACTATGGCGGAGCGTTGGCTTCAAACCCTGACGCCTTAAAGGAACCGAACTAATTCCCTGCTTCCCTGACGGCGCCCTCTTTGCTTTTTCTCCGTCCCTCCGCGACTCCGTGGTGGATTTTGTCTCTGGTCGCAGTGCCCGCAAGAAAATCCACTTGACAATAACTTATCACTTATATAAGTTATGACTTATGACAACTGGCAACCTTGACTCCGCCTTTTCCGCCCTGGCTGACCCCACCCGGCGCGCGATTCTTGCCCGGCTCGCCCAGGGGGAAGCCACAGTCACGGAACTGGCCGAGCCTTTCGCCATGACGCAACCGGCTATCTCACAACACCTGAAGGTGCTCGAAGATGCGGGGCTTGTGGTTCGCCGGGTCGAGGGCGCCAAGCGTCCGCGCCGTCTGGCCAAGGCCGGGATTGAGGCCATGGACCAGTGGCTGGCCATGTTGCGCAAAGCTTTGGAGACAAATTACGACCGGCTGGACAAGGTTCTGGCCGCTATGGAATCCAAGAAAGGCCAATAAGGAGAAACGCGATGAGTAAGTTGACGCTCAACACCGAAGGCGATACACACGTGATCGCCACCAGGCGCTTCGCTGCGCCTCCAGAGGCCCTGTATCGCGCGCACACCGATCCGAAATTGGTGCAGCAATGGATGCTCGGACCGGACGGTTGGACCATGCCGGTCTGCATCAACGAGGCCAGGCCCGGGGGCAAGATTCGTTACGAGTGGGCGAATGGCAAAGGCCGTTCCTTCTATTTAACCGGTGAATTTCTGGAACTGGAGCCTTACAGCAGGATTGTCCATGTTGAGCGCATGCACCTGCCCGATCCCACGCCGGACAACCACGTTGAAACCAGATTCGATGCCGACGGCACGGGCACGTTGATGACCATGCGAATGACCCTGCCCGATGAAAAGACGCGAGCGGCCATGCTGGCCACCGGCATGGAGCGCGGAATGGAAGCCAGCTACGTCCGGCTGGAAGGAATCCTCTAGCTTCGTCGCGCGGTCTGGACCTCATAGTGCAATAGCACAACGCCGTCGGGATACTTTCGCGTCGCGCGTAATTTAAGCGGCACGTCCCGATGGCGCGGTGCCACAAGCGGTATGCCCTTGCCGATCATGGTGGGAACCACGTGAATGTGAAACTCATCGATCGCGCCCGCGTCGAGGAACGAAGCGATCAGCTCTCCGCCGCCCATCATCCATATATGCTTGCCCGGCTTGGAGCGCAGGCGGCGGACAAACGCCTTCACCGGCTCTGACACGAATTCAACTCCCGCGGCCGCTTTCTTCGGCGGCTTCCGCGAAAAGACGTAATTGGCCACCTTCTGGTCAAACCGGCCCTCCTTGATGCCCTTTTTCTTCCAATAGTTGAGGGCCCAGTCATAGGTCTTGCGGCCCAGGAGGATGGTATCGATCGTGCGGTAGAAGGCCCGCATGCCGTAATCGCCGCGCGCACGGCGATTGAGCCATTCCACGTCGCCATCGGGCCTGGCGATGTAGCCGTCGGCGCTGGTGGCGACCTCTACGATGATCTTGCGCCGTGCTTTCATAAACGTGGTCTCCTTACGCACTTCCCCCGGGTTTCGAATATAGCACCGTTCAGTGCTTTCCTCGGTGTTTCGGTTTCTCTGTGTCTCGGTGGTGGATTGGCCCTGGTTCAGCAAACTGGTACATTGCTGGAATGGACGCCCCAAGCCATCGCCCCGGATGGAAGACCCTGCTGGCTTTCGCGATCATCTATTTCGTCTGGGGCTCAACGTTCCTCGCCATCCGCATCAGCGTCCGCGAAGTTCCGCCGTTTCTGCTTGCGGCCATGCGCTTTCTGGTTGCGGGACTGGTTCTCTATGGCTGGATGATCGCGCAAGGCGAGCGCTCACCCAGCTTGCGCCAGTGGCGGTCGGCGTTTCTGCTCGCTGTGCTGATCTTCGTCTTCGACTACGGACTGTTGTTCTGGGCGGAGCAGCGCGTGCCTTCGGGTGTGGCCGCTGTGATGCTGGCCACAATCCCCGTGTTCATGGCACTCTCAGAGATCATCTTCTTGCGCACCCAGCAACTCACGGTACGCCTGGCTCTGGCGCTGCTGGTGGGGATTGGCGGGGTGGCCGTGCTCATGAACCGCTCGCTGACGTTTGCCGGAGCGCCTATCGACCGCGCAGGCGCCATAGCGCTGATCATCGCGGCGGTAAGCTGGGCCTTGGCCTCCGCCCTCACGCGCAAGCTGACGCTTCCATCGTCCAAAGTCATGAGTTCCGGAGCGCAGATGCTTGCCGGAGGAATCCTGCTGGCCCTGACCTCGGCCGGGCTTGGCGAATTTCATGGCTTCCACCCAGGGATGGTCTCGCGGGCAGCCTGGGCCTCATTGCTCTATCTGATTATTGCCGGCTCCATCATCGCCTTTACTGCCTACGTTTGGCTGATTCATCATGAATCGCCCACCAAGGTGGGGACCTATGCGTACGTAAACCCGGTGGTGGCTGTGTTGCTGGGATACTTCTTTGGCGGAGAACCGCTTGGCTTGCGAACAATCCTGGGGACACTACTCGTTCTCATCAGCGTGCTGGTCATCACCACCACGGAAGCAAAGCGGCCGGCAGCCGCGCTCGCCATGGAAGATGCGGGCTAGTGTTGGGGAATCATCGCCTCCATCCACTTTGTCCTTCCGAGCTATTTGCCCGCGGCCGGTGACGTAGTTTGTGTATCGTCCTTTCCGACCAGTATGTTCTTGATGGTGTCAGAAGCAAAGCCTATTGCCACCAGCTCCCACCAGTGCCCGCTGGTACCGCCATTGATTGTCGTAGAAGCCAGCGTGGCAAGCGGGACGAGGAGCGCCGCGCTCAACTGCGTCAACTCCATCCCAAAGCGCTGCCAGTTCTCCTTTCCTCGCCGCCGGACCGTAGGATGGGCCTCCAGAACGGGGAAGTTTTGGCCCTGCTTCAATTCAATGAGATCACCGTTGGACTTGAAGAAGCGGACAGTGATCGTGCTGGTGTGAACGCCCCTTTCAAAGTAGTGATGGACGTGCCAGCCCTCTTCAGGAATCTCCAGCGAGCTGTCCTTTTCTCCGCCCTCGGCAAGCCATCTTCGGATCCCGCGGCGGCGGAAGCTGGAAACATCCTTAAACACCCAATGGCAGGATATTTGCTCCCGCGCCGCGGCGGTGTTGAGATTTGGCTGGGTCTGGCGGAACTGCACGCTGAACCGGATGGTTTGATCCGGCCTGGCTATGCTGGGATCCATACTGAGCGTGGCACGCCCAGCTTCGAGGGCCTTCACAATGTCATCTTCCTGCACGCCCTCCGCGAGTTGTTGTAAGAGGCGTTTGGCCTGGCCCAGATTGTCGATTGCGGGGGTACTCAGCAGCTGATTGAGCTCGGTCTTGGCGGTCTTCCATCTTTCCGAGGGCGCGCCACCAGCAGGCGAGAGGAACTGGAACTCCCAGACCAGCTCCAGCGCTGAGAGTTGCAAATCGGCGCGCACCACGCCGACAGAGTCCAGCCATTGCGCGCCATCCGCATCCGTGGTGACGGGCAGCAGGGAAGGCTCGGGGAAACAGCCCTCCATTCCCTGGAGAGTAGCGGGCACAAGCAGCTTACCGGTGGTGTCTCTTCCAAAATGATTCGCAATCGCCTTCCACCGCCGGGAAAGCATTCCTTCAAAGGCCTCTTTTTCGGCCTGGGTGGGATCACGCAAAAGCTTTTGCGCGTTTTCCAGACGCTGCTTGACCAGAACCCACTCTTCCTCTGACAGTTGATCCTGCTTGAGCGTCTCTGAAACGGCGCCGAGCATTTCTTCCACCTGCTCAAGCCGGGTGGGGGCGGCGCTGTGCTCGGTAAGAGTTTTCTTGCGGATCAGGGCCTCGTCCAGCCGTAACACAGCGTCAATGCGCCGGTTCAGCGTGGGGAGCCCTTCCTCGACGCGCTTGGCATAATCGGCATAGCCCGGCCCAAAGGGCCAGACCGCGAGCCGGAGTTCATCCAGGGCGCGGCGTTCCACACGCAGCAGCACGCGCAAGTTGCTGTCCACTTCCGTTGAGATCGTGGAAATCAACTTGGCAGCTTCATTGAGCTGGTCTTTCAGTTTGCTCTTTCGCTTGATGTTGGGGACAGAGACCCTTAATACCAAGGAGAGCAGGGCGCCGACGAGCAGCCAGAGGGCCACCTTCAGAAGACTCCAGAAAAGCGACCTGCTTGCTGGTTCAAACTGTATCTCCAGCGGCAGGTTCTGTTCCTGGATTTGCGGAGCGTTTGCTTTTGCGAAGCGTAAAGTCAGCCATCCTTTTCGTTTGGCGCTGCGCGCGTAGCCCGTGGCCGAATCGAAGAACCAGGAGGTGGATGGATCGGCATGCAATGAAACTTGCGCGTACTGCGGGATTTCAAACTCGGTCCATTTCGAATTGGCGTCACACGACTGCGGTTGGCTGGCGTCAGGCTGA
>DASVFK010000077.1:0-7957 GCA_036380095.1 Candidatus Angelobacter sp.
CAGCTCCTCATCGTAAAAGACCACCGAGCGCGAGTCCGGGCTGAACTGGGCATTGTGAGCGTCCAAGGCATCGATGCGAAAAAGGGTGGCCAACGGTTCGCGCGACAGGACAAAGACGCTGCTCTCGTCCTGGGCCAGCAGGTACTTGCCGTCGCCGCTGAACTGGATATGAAACAGATCGGTCCGGAGCTGCGACTTCAGAGTGACTTTCTTGAGCAGGCCGGGGACTTCGTCGCTCTGCCGGCCGGCGACCTTGGCGGCAGCGATAATCGATTCGCGCCACCGGGCGAACTGTGATTGATCCTTGCCCCCAGCCACAATGCAGTTCTGTGCCAGAGGCTTCTCCGCTTTCATCATCTCGCGCAGGCGCTTCGCATTAGGATTGGTCAGTCCGAAAAAATCGCTCCAGAAATTCCCGGTTTGGTGCTTGGTCTGGAAAAGGCGGTCGAAGAAATCGATGGCGCGCTCCGGGTTATAGCCGGCGCGCGTGAGCGCGTACAGCGCTATACGGTCAGCGATAAGCTGCTCCTGGCTTTCGCGCTTTTCGTCGTTGACCCGTTTGAGCTTCCTGGCGTTGTCTTCAAACTGCTTCCAGCGGTCAAAAACATCCTGGCGGTCTCCCAGGGAGGTAGCTCCGAGTTGCCTAAACCATTCCGAAGCGCGAATGACAACGTGATGGTCAACCATGTGGCCCATTTCATGACCCAGGAGCGCCGCCAGTTCATCTTCATTCTGAGTAAACGCGATCATGCGCCGGTGGATGAAGATCCGGCCTCCCACCAGCCCAAAGGAGTTCAGCTCAGGTGAATCAATAATGACGAATCGGTAGCGCGTGTTGCTGGGCGGAAGTTGCGCCAGAAGACGGTCGGCGACTTTTTGCAGATAGTTCCCCGGGTCTTCAATGACGTTGAAATTGCTCCGGACCTCTTTGTCCATGATCTCGCCCAGCCAGTCCTCCTGCTGTTCGGAGAAGAGATTGCGCGCGGTCTCACTGCGCAAGCCGGTTGGCATGGCGCAGGCATCGGCCCCAGCCCCGGTGGTCTGTGCGATTGCAGGCAAGGCAACCAAAAGTAAAGCTAGAAAGCCTGCAACAAAGATGGTTCGGAACATAGAAAGCCCCCACAAGTAACAACGGAAACTATAGCCAAAGTACCTGAAGGGGTCTATAGGGTTTCTACGTGAGACGGGAGGGAAGGTTTGCAAGCGATTGTGACCAGGCCGTGACAGGGGAATGATGGTCCAACGCTCCGTCCCTCGTTCACTTCTGAGCGCTTAACGGCAGCCAAGGTGATGGGCCATTGCGCACGGCAACAACGATGCACCATTAGCAACTCGCTTCTAATCAATGGTGATCCTTGCCATCCGTCCATCAGTGGTAAGGATTTCCTGTTTCGCCATTCTTTGGCAATTAGGGCATTTCTGCCGATACGCCCGTTCCGCGCTATGGTATGTTCGTCTTAACCACGGAAGCTTGGAGCATCTTTGAATACCGCCCCGGAACATTTTGACGTGCTGATCATAGGAGCTGGGCTCTCCGGCATTGACGCGGCCCATCACCTCCAGAAACTCTGTCCCGGGAAGAGCTATGTCATCCTGGAACAGCGGGAGCGAATTGGCGGCACCTGGGACCTGTTCCGCTATCCCGGCATCCGTTCCGATTCAGACATGTTGACCATGGGCTACTCGTTCCGCCCGTGGACCCTTCCCCGGATCATCTCTCCTGGTAAAGACATTCGCGAATACATCGCGGCCACCGCGCGCGACGAGGGCATTGACCGCCACATCCGCTTTCGCCACCAGATCAAGCGCGCTTCCTGGTCGTCACAGGATGCCAGGTGGACAGTGGAGGCAATACGCCAATCTTCATCGGCCGGTGATGGCGGAGATGATCTTAAAGAAGAGCCGGTCACGCTGACGTGCAACTTCCTCTTTTCCTGCGCAGGCTATTACCGCTACTCCGCTGGCTATCTTCCCGAATTTCCCAACACCGGACGCTTTAAGGGACGCATGATTCACCCGCAGGCCTGGCCTGAAGATCTCGATTATGCGGGAAAATGCGTGCTCCTCATCGGCAGCGGCGCAACGGCGGTGACGCTGCTGCCTGCCATGGCCAAGAATGCCGCCCACGTCACCATGCTGCAGCGCTCGCCCACCTATGTGATCTCCCTTCCGGAAAGGGACGCGGTCGCGGACTTTCTGCGCCGCATCATGCCCGCGATGTGGGCGTACCGGCTCAGCCGCTGGAAAAACATCGGCTTTGTTACCTTCATCTACCAGCTCTCGCAGCGTTTCCCCAACTTCATGAAGAAGCGCCTGCTCAACAAAGTGCGCGAGCACCTGGGAACTGATTTTGACGTGGACACCCACTTCACGCCGCGCTACCGGCCGTGGGAACAGCGCATGTGCCTGGTGCCGGATGCGGACATGTTTGAGGCCATCAAATCCGGCCGCGCCGAAGTGGTCACCGACCACATCGAGACCTTCACGGAAGAAGGCGTCCTGCTCAAGTCAGGCAAGCAGCTCGAGGCTGACATCATCGTCACGGCCACCGGCCTGGCCATGCAGCTCTGCGGCGGGATCGAGCTCGCGGTAGACGGTCAGCATATTGATCCGGGCACGGCCCTGGCTTACAAAGGCGTGATGATGTCCGGCGTGCCCAACCTGGCTTCCGTCTTCGGCTACATCAACGCCTCATGGACTCTTAAAGCCGACCTGATCTGTACCTACGTCTGCCGGCTCCTGAACTTTATGGACCGCAGAGGCGTGCGCCAGGTGACTCCGAAGCCCAACGGCGAGAGCGCGACGGCGCCGTTCGTGGAAAACTTTTCCTCAGGCTATATCCAACGCGCCCTGGCAAGCTGGCCCAAGCAGGGCATGAAGAAGCCGTGGCGCGTCTATCAGAACTATTTCCGCGACATCATAGCCCTGAAATGGTCTCCGGTTGACGACAACGCACTGGAGTTCTCGAATCCACCGGTGACGGAACCGGAAAGAAATGCGGTGGAGCAACTGGCAGCTAGCAACTAACACGTGGCCAGAAAACAAAAACTTGCCACTGATTAACACTGATTGCACTGATCAGCAAGGATTTCGAGATTGCAATCACCTGCTGGCACCATACCACCATACTTTGGCGCACCTTGCGACCTTGCCGCTGATCAGTGATGATCCGTGCAATCAGCGTCATCAGCGATGAGGGTTTCGCCATTTGCCCCGAACCGCTGCTTCATGTCACGATAAAGAGATTTGCATGACTCTGAATCCCGACTGTAGGGTTGACCCGCACAGGCAGGAGTGCCTGTGCCTCACAAATCAAGGCTAGCCGCGAGGCCGACCACGCGCCGAGCGGCTTTGCAACAGGCGCAGAAAGCCCTTCGGGTCGATCGATATGCCTGAGCGGTTTAGAGCGCAGCGACAGGGACAATGGACTTCAGGATTACCAGCGACTACAAGCCCAAGGGCGACCAGGGCCGCGCCATCGACGAGCTTACTCGCGGCATTTACGCGGGTGAAAAGCACCAGGTGCTGCTCGGCGTGACCGGCTCGGGCAAGACTTACACCATGGCCAAGGTCATGGAGCAGCTCAACCGTCCTGCGGTGGTGATGGCGCATAACAAGACGTTGGCGGCGCAGCTCTATCACGAATTCAAACAGTTTTTTCCCAATAACGCGGTTGAGTATTTCGTCTCTTATTACGATTACTACCAACCGGAAGCCTACATTCCCGCCGGCGATATCTACATCGAGAAAGAAGCCACGATCAATGACGAACTGGACAAGCTGCGGCTTTCCGCCACACGGTCGCTGTTCGAGCGGCGCGATTGCATCATCGTGGCCTCGGTAAGTTGCATCTACGGCCTGGGATCGCCGGAAGCGTACTACGGCATGTTGCTCTTCCTGGAAAAAGGCCAGAAGATTTCCCGGCGCGACATTTTGGGCAAGCTGGTGGAGATCCTCTACGAACGCAATGACGTCGACTTCAAGCGCGGAACATTCCGCGTGCGCGGCGACGTGATCGAGGTCTTCCCCACGTACGACGACAACGCCTACCGCATCGAGCTCTTTGGCGACGAGGTGGATTCGCTTTCGCAGATCGATCCACTGTTCGGCACCGTAAAGCAGAAGTACACGCGACTGCCCATTTATCCCAAGAGCCATTATGTGATGTCGCAGACCACGAAGAACCATGCGATTGAGACCATCCTCGAAGAGCTGGCGTGGTGGGAGAAAGAGCTGGAGAAAGACGGCCGTCTGGTGGAGTCGCAGCGCGTGCACCAGCGCACGCGCTTTGACCTGGAGATGATGAAGTCCGTGGGCTACTGCCACGGGATTGAAAACTACTCGCGGCATTTTTCCGGACGCAAGCCGGGAGAGCCGCCGCCCACGCTGCTGGACTACGTTCCGCGCGACTACATCCTGTTCATCGACGAGTCACACCAGACCGTTCCCCAGGTGCACGGCATGTGGCACGGCGACCGCTCGCGCAAGGAAAACCTGGTGCAGTACGGGTTCCGCCTGCCCTCGGCGCTGGACAATCGCCCGCTGAAGTTTGAAGAGTTTGAAGAGCGCGTGAACCAGGTGATCTACGTTTCCGCCACGCCGGGGCCGTACGAGTTGACGAAATCCGCGGGTGTGGTGGTGGAGCAGATCATCCGGCCCACCGGCCTCGTTGATCCTGAAGTGGAGATTCGTCCGGTGAAGGGCCAGATTGACGATCTGCTGCATGAGATCCGCGATCGCGTAAAGAAGGGCGAGCGCGTGCTGGTGACCACGCTGACCAAGCGCATGGCGGAAGACCTTGCGGAGTATTACGCCGAGGTCGGCGTGCGCTGCCGCTACATGCACTCGGAGATCGAGACGCTGGAGCGCATCAAGCTGCTGCGCGACCTGCGCAAGGGCGAGTATGACGTGTTGATCGGCATCAACCTGCTGCGCGAAGGCCTGGACCTGCCCGAGGTTTCATTGGTCGCAGTGCTGGACGCCGATAAAGAAGGCTTCCTGCGATCAAGTGGGTCATTGATCCAGACGATAGGGCGCTGCGCCCGACACATCAGCGGCCGCGCGATCCTCTACGCTGACCGGCGTACCGACTCGATGCAGCGTGCCATGGACGAGACCGACCGCCGCCGCGCAATCCAAAAGGCATATAACGAGGAGCATGGGATCACGCCGGAAAGCATCATCCGGCCTCTGGCGATGTCGCTGGCGGGGATCGCCGAATCAGATTACGTTGACCTGACCCAGGAAGCGGAGGGCTTGCCGGAGTTCAAGTCGCAGGAAGAGCTGGATGCGTATATCGCCAAGCTGGAGAGCGATATGCGCGAAGCCGCGAAGAAGTTCGAGTTCGAAAAAGCCGCCAGGCTGCGCGATACGGTGAGAGAGCTGAGGACCAAGGAGTTCTTGTTTACGTAGTCGGGCTCAGTGTTCACCACGGAGACGCGGCGAAAACACTGCGGCAGCAGATTGACGCAGATGAACGCAGATTCGGCCTGCAGGACGAAAAGGACACCCAAGAACTGATGTGTTGCCCGATCTGCGTTTGTCTACGCTGACCTGCGGCAACGTCTGCTCTTGTCTTTTCTCCGGCCTCCGGGGTGAGATTCTGGATTTCTTGTAAACTGATGCTACCGCGGAAGCGCATGGGGTCCGGTGACCCTTCCGGTCTTCAAAACCGGCGAGAGTTAGCTTTGCTGGCTCTGGTGAGTTCGACTCTCACACGCTTCCGCCACTAGTTCCTTCGACTCAGCACCGGCGGCGCTTCGCTCAGGATTTCGACTGGCGCCACCGCTTCGCTCACGCCTGCTGGGCGCCTCAAGTCCGACTCTCACAAGCTTCCGCCATTCCTCCATCATTGCGTTAACACGCATTTGGGGTCGCCGTGCCATTCAGCGCCAAGAAGCGCTAGTTTTGTGAGTCGGCCCGCGATACTTTTACCGGTCTCCACGTCGCTATCAAGATTCACGGTCACGGGGATGTTTACTTACGCTCAGACTGCTGGCCATCCCGTGGAATTGTCGCTGCAAGATACAAAGGGCAGGCTTTATCAGGCACCCAATGTGGAAGTTGGCGCACTGGGGAACCAGACTTGAATGCTATGCTCCCGGCGTCGTCGGCGCGTGAACCGCACGATTTAAGGTGTAAGGAAAAGGAGAGCACGACATGCAGAGCGTTCGAGGTCTAATCGTTGCCTTATGTTTCATGGCGAGTACGAGTGGATATTTGTCCGCAAAAACCGTCCAGGTCGGTACTTGCGGGAACCTTAAGGCAGAACACACTTTCACAACCATCCAAGCCGCGGTGAATCATTCGCCGGCCGGAACCACGATCCTGGTATGTCCGGGTATCTATCCTGAGCAGGTTGTTATCGACAAGGCCTTGACGATCAAAGGTGTCGGCGGAAACGGAACCTCGAGCGGCGCTGTCATTGCTTCGCCCGCGGGCGGCTTGGTGGGAAACACCACGAGCCTGACTTCCGGCAGGCTTACCGCGGCGCAAGTCGTGGTTACTGAAACCGCGGACGTAAATCTCAGCAACCTGACCATTGACGGCAACGACAACAAGATTGATGGCTGCAGTCTGCCTCTGGTGGGCCTGCTTTTTCGCAACGCTTCCGGGGAGATAAGCCACGTGGTTGTGCAGAACCACGCTATCACCTCGGGCTTTGTCTTATGCGGGAGCGGCCTGGCAATCTACGTGCAAAGCGGAAACGGAGGAACGTCGACAGTATCCATCAAGGACAGTCACATTCAGAACTATCAGAAGAATGGAATCACCGCAAATGGGCCCGGCACCAGCGTCCACATTGAGAGAAATACCGTGGTCGGGAGAGGGAATAATGGCGAGTCCGAAACCTCCCTCCAGAACTCCATCCAGATCGGATTCGGGGCCAAAGCGAAGATCATTGAAAATACCGTGATGGATGACGTTTATGGGCCCACCGTCATCAACAACTCGGGCGAAGGAGCCGTCGGAATTCTGGTCTTCGCTTCAGAGGGTGTGGTGATTGCGGGAAACACGATCGGCAATACGCAGTTCGGGATAGCCCTCTTCTCCGACGATATATTTGGCTCGGCGGCCGGAGCCACAATCACCGGAAACAAAGTGACCACCACGCGCAACTACGACGCGATTGAGATCTGCAGCAGCTCGAACCGGGTGCATCACAATGTAATCAACGGGAGTGATGAAGCCGGTATTCGCCTAGACGCCGAGGAGGATTGCGGCGAGGTTGAAGGCAATCAGATCAGCGACAACACCATCAGCGGGGCGTGCGCTGGGATCCTGATGGAAACGCCCGCAGGAGCTAACAACATTGGTGACAACACGTTCTTCAACGTGCGAAACACCGTGTTGCCGGCCGAAGTGTGCCCGGCCCCACAGGGCCTTTTGCACGCGAGTGCACTTGTCTCAGGCGGGCAGAGCTCTCTGCGCCCGAGTGCAGGCTCCTCGGGCGGCCGCAAACCCCAGCCGGTACGACCGTAGTTCCGGGTTCAATTTCACGTTCCCCACCCTTCGTCGTTCGGTCTGACGGAGGGTGGGACCCCGACCGAAGCAATCTCCCGGATTCTGTCCGCTACAAAAGGAAAAAGCTGCTGCGTCTTGGGGGGACCGCAGCAGCTCGTTTACGAAAGGGCAGCCTAGAACCCGCTGACCGCGAGCCATCGTGCGGGTGCCGTGGCTGTCGCGGGAATGGCCACGAACACGATTGGCGCAATGCAGGGTGAAGGCAGTGACACCGTGCCTTCAATCTCCGCATCGCCTGCGGCGGTGGCCGGCGACGTTCCGGCAACCAGGTTGACCACCGTGGGCGCGCCCGCGGCATCGATGCTCTGGCAGCTCAGGATGGCGGAGAAGTTGGCGATGGGGTTGGTGCCATTGCTGACCAGCACCAGGCCGCGCACGCTGACCTCGAGTTTCCCGGTGGTTTTGAGCTCTGCGTTCCCGGAAGCGATCTTCC
>DASVFK010000078.1:0-4790 GCA_036380095.1 Candidatus Angelobacter sp.
GACCCTTCCCAAGATGAGTACTTACAGCGCAGAGCCACAAATCGGCGAACCGCAATCCCTGGAACGGGCGCGGGTTTTTGACCTGTTCCGCCGTTGGGGCTATATGGACGCCGATCTGCATCCCTTTGGCGGGCCGATCGCAGGCGGCTACCCGGAGATTCGCGTTCCTGGAGAAGCGGCCGCAGAGGCCCGGCGCATCTACTGCGGAACAGTCGGCGCGGAGTTCATGCATCTGCCGCAGAGCGAACGCCGCGAGTGGGTGCAGGAGCGGATGGAAAACCCCCACGACGAGGCAGCACCCTCCCAGGAAGACCGGCGTTGGCTGGCGGAGCGGCTCATGCAGGCCGATCTCTTCGAGCAGATCATGCAGACCCGCTACCTGGGCACCAAGCGTTACTCCGGCGAAGGCGCAACCGCGCTGGTTCCGCTGCTGGACACGGTGCTTGAGACCGCCGCCGACCTGGGCGCAACCCACACCGTGATGGCCATGAGCCATCGCGGACGCCTCACCGTCATGTCCCTGGTGGTGGGCATTCCGCCGGAAAACATCTTTGCCGGATTTGAAGATGTGGACCCGCGCAGCGTGCTGGGCGGCGGCGACGTGAAATATCACCAGGGCGCTACTGGACGCATCACCACGCGCCACGGCAAGTCATTGCGCACGCATCTGGTCTCCAACCCCAGCCATCTCGAAGCCGTGGATCCCGTTGCTCTGGGCCGTGCGCGCGCCAAACAGCTTCATACGGAGCCGGACGGCATGAAAAAAATCGTCCCCGTGATCATGCACGGCGACGCGGCCTTTGCCGGCCAGGGCATCTGGGCGGAGACGCTGAATTTCTCCGGCATCAAAGGCTACACCGTTGGCGGGGCCGTTCACATCATCGTCAACAACATGATCGGCTTCACCACCAATCCCGCCGAGCTGCACACCTCGCGTTTTTCGTCCGATCTGGCCAAGCGCCAGCCGTTGCCTATTTTTCATGTGAACGCTGAAGACCCTGACGCTGTGCTGCGCGTGGCGCGCATGGCCACCGAATATCGCTATCGCTTCGAGAGCGACGTTGTCATTGACCTGATTGGCTATCGCCGCCACGGCCACAGCGAAGTGGACGATCCCACCATCACCCAGCCGCTGCTCTACAAAAAGATCAATGGGCGCCGGCCGCTGTTTGAAAGTTACGCGGAAAAACACAAGATCGATCTCACAGAAGTGACGGCCGGTTTCCGCCAGCGAATCGATGCCGCCTACGACAAGGCCGCCGCGATGGAGAAGTCCCCGGTGCTGCGCCGCCTGCCGCAATACTGGGACAAATATTTCGGCGGACGCTACAACCCGGACTTTGAAGTGGCCACACATCTCCCGGAAGACCAGCTCAAGCAGATCACGGCAAAGCTCACCAGTTATCCTGCGGGCTTCGCGATCCATCCCAAAGTGAAGAAGCTGCTGGAGCAGCGCGAACGCATGGGCACGGGCCGCGTCCCTATCGACTACGGCATGGCGGAAGCGCTGGCCTTCGGCAGTCTGCTGCTGCAAGGAATCCCAGTCCGCCTCTCCGGGCAGGACGCGCGCCGCGGCACCTTCAATCAGCGCCACTCGGTGTTGATCGATACGGAAAACGAGCAGGAGTACGTTCCGCTCTCCAACCTCGCGCCGGGGCAGGCGTGGTTCGAGGCTTACAACTCGATTCTCTCTGAAGCCGGCGTGCTCGGCTTTGAATACGGCTTTAGCCGCGACTACCCGGACGGCCTGGTGCTGTGGGAAGCGCAGTTCGGCGACTTTGCCAACGGCGCGCAGGTGATCATTGACCAGTTCATCGTGGCCGGCGAGGACAAGTGGGGCCTGCTTTCCGGCCTGGTGATGCTGCTGCCCCACGGTTATGAAGGCCAGGGCCCGGAGCACTCGAGCGCGCGTATCGAGCGCTA
This sequence comes from Candidatus Angelobacter sp., assembly GCA_036380095.1. Classification (GTDB taxonomy): domain Bacteria; phylum Acidobacteriota; class Terriglobia; order Terriglobales; family Acidobacteriaceae; genus Angelobacter. Next base: position 1,924 of record DASVFK010000078.1, read on the forward strand.
CCTGCAGCTCGCGGCCAAAGACAACATTCAGGTTGCTCAGCCTTCCACGGCAGCGCAGTACTTTCATCTGCTGCGGCGGCAGGCGATGCGCGCGTGGCGCAAGCCGTTGATCGTGTTTACACCGAAGGGGATGTTGCGCCATCCCGATGCCGCCAGCCCGCTGAGCGCGCTGGCGAGCGGCAAGTTCCAGAACGTGCTCCAGGATTCCGAAGTGGCCAACGGCGAGCGTATCATTGTGTGCACGGGCAAAGTCCGCCACGAGCTGCGGCACGAGCGTAAGCGTCGCGGCGATTCGCGCACGGCGATCCTTTCGCTGGAACAGCTTTTCCCGTGGCCGGAGGCGAAGCTGGAAGCCGCGCTGGCGCAGCACTCTAACGCGCGTGAATTCCTGTGGGTGCAGGAAGAGCCGGCGAACATGGGCGCGCTTAGCTTCGTCGCGCCGCAACTGGAGAGGCTCACGCGCGGACAGCCGCTGCGCACGGTGAAACGGTCGCCTTCGTCCAGCCCGTCGACGGGTTCGCATACTGCGCACGAGATGGAGCAGAAGACGCTGCTGGAGCTGGCGTTCGCGGAGTTTTAGTGAAAACCATTCCACTGATGACGCTGATGACACTGATCAGAACGGGAAGAGTGAACCACAGAGGGCACGAAGGAACACGGAGCTTCAGTGACAGGGTGGAAGAGCGGACCTCTATGTGAAAAGAATGTTTTCCTGGTTCGGGCTTTAGCCCCTGGAGAATGAATATCGCGTCAACACATCGACGAAAAGGGTCATCCAAGTACAGATTCAGTCTTAATACGGAACAAGGAAGGTGAATGCTATGGCTACTGTAGTGGCACACGAGGTCCCGGCGCTGCCTTACGCGTACAACGCGCTGGAGCCGCACATCGACGAACAAACCATGCACTTGCACCATGACAAGCACCACGCTGCTTATGTGACCAAGCTGAACGGTGCAATCGAAAAACATCCTGAACTGGGAAGCAAGACCCCGGAAGAACTGCTGCGTAACCTGAACGCCGTGCCGGACGACGTGCGCGGCATGGTCCGCAACAACGGCGGCGGGCACGTGAACCACACCATGTTCTGGGAGATCATGGGCCCCAAGGGCGGCGGCAATCCCACGGGCGCCATCGCCGACGCGATCAACAAAGCCTTCGGCAGCTTTGATGCGTTCAAGGAAAAATTCGAAGCCGCCGGCGTGAACCAGTTCGGCAGCGGCTGGGCTTGGCTGGTGAAGACCAAGTCGGGCGAGCTGAAGATCACGTCCACGGCGAACCAGGACAATCCGATCTCGAACGGCGAGTTCCCCATCATGGGCAATGACGTGTGGGAGCACGCGTATTACCTCAAGTATCAGAACCGTCGCCCGGATTATTTGAAGGCGTGGTGGAACGTGGTGAACTGGGACGAGGTGAACAAACGCTTCGCCAAGGCGGATGCGTTCTTCAAATAGGGATTACGGAAGAAAGTGATTTTGGGCCGCTCGTAAGGGCGGCCTTTTTTGTTGGCACTTTCCCCATAACTAACTGACCAGTTGCCACGTCTAACGCTGGAGACTTTTGAGCCTCGGAGGGATTTGATGCTCACATCCACGCGCCACTGGTGTGCCTTGCTGCTCGTGTTCGTTGCAAGCGCGTTCGCCGTTTTACCTGTGCTCTTGCGGGGCCAGACGCCTTCACTGGAAATTCCGGCCACGCCCGCAGGCAAGCTTTTGAGCCAATGGCTGGAGGCTTACAACAGCGGCGATCGGGACAAGATGCTCAAGTTCCAGGATGAGCACTTGCCTGCGGTACCCGAAGATCGGCGCGAGCAACGGCTGAAGCGCATGATGAACTTCCGCGAGCAGACCGGTGGCTTGACGGTGGAAAAAGTGGAGAGCTCTACTCCCGACCGCATCACCGGCATTGTGAAGGAGAAGAACTCGGCCAACCGGGCAACGTTTGTGGTGGAGACGGACTCAGGCAATCCCGCCAGGGTGGGCAACATGAACTTCCAGCTGATCGGCCCGCCTCCGAGCGCTGCGGCGGCGGAAGCGGGGCATCCGGCCGAGCCTCCACCGGCCAAGAAGACCGTTCCCGAGCTCACAGCAGACGTTGACGCGCGCCTGGCCAAGCTCACGGCAGAAGACCAGTTTTCCGGCGCGGTGCTCATCGCCAAAGATGGAAAAATCCTGTGGCAAAAGGCGTACGGCCTGGCCAATCGCGAAACAAAGACGCCCAACACGGTGGAGACGCAGTTCCGCCTGGGATCGATGAACAAGATGTTTACCTCGGTGGCCATCGCCCAGCTGGTGCAACAGGGCAAGCTGAAGTATTCCGATACGCTGGCCAAGGTCCTGCCGGATTATCCCAACCAGGAGACGGCCAAGAAGATCACGGTGGAGCAGTTGCTCACGCATACCTCCGGGCTGGGCGACTTTTTTGGCGCAGAGTTTCGCAAGAAAAAAGATTCGCTGCACGAGCTCAAGGATTACCTGCCGCTGTTTGCCAACGAGCCGCTCAAATTCGAGCCCGGCCAGGGATGGGCCTACAGCAACGCCGGTTTCCTGGTGCTGGGGCTGATCGTGGAAAAGCTTTCCGGGCAGAGTTATTACGACTACGTGCAGAAGCACATCTATGACGCGGCAGGGATGAAGAACTCCGGCAGCCCGCCGCCGACGGTGAAGGTCGCCAACCTTTCCACGGGATATACGCGCAGCGGCCCGGACGGGGACGACGATGGGCCGCTGCATCCCAACATCGCGACCCTGCCCTGGCGCGCCAGCTCCGCGGGCGGCGGCAACTCCAGCCTGGGCGATCTGCTCAAGTTTCACCAGGCGCTCAGGAACAACAAGCTCGTGAACGCCGAGCTTACCCGCACCATC
>DASVFK010000079.1:0-6920 GCA_036380095.1 Candidatus Angelobacter sp.
TCCGCGCTTGCAGCTTTCGCTGCGCGCTGTGACTGAGTTTGGATCCCGGTACTCACCACCAACCGGAAAAACCTTGGAAATGTCGAAGAACGAGTGTAAATCTACTCTTTCACGCGAGGGAGTCAATGAAATTTTGCGAACTATAATTTGTGTTGAATCAATGATTTGCGGACCGTCCACAAGGCGCTGCTTGAGAAACGGTGCAGACGGTTACGAAAGTACAGTAACCATGCGGTAAAGAGATTATTTTGGCCGGTTTCGAAAATGTGAAAATGTGGAGAGAAACCAGCATTGATGCGGGGAAGAAGCGGCTATTGGCATTTGGCTCTTGGTATTTGGCTCGTTCCTTCGGAGAGCAGGCTCCATCTCGCCGCTGAGACGAAGCAGACCTCGCAAGAAGAGACTGCCAAAAGCCAAATACCAAAAGCCAAGAGCCAGTCTCACGCCGCTCCCGCTTTGCCCGTCCAATCACCCAGCAGTTCCACCTCGCCGCCGGGATTGCGCATCTCGCGCGCAGGCTGAAAGACGATCTGCTCGCCCCGCCGGAAGTAAGGTGAGAGCACGCTCCAGGTTTCAAAGCCGCTGCCGGAAACGGTGACCGCCACGGCCTCAATCGCAGACTCAGAGAGCTTTTCCCATCCTGGCCCTTCCAGGCGCGCGGGAACGCCGGAGTCATCGAGATAGATATCATTCACGGTAATGATCGCAGTGGCATTCTGCTCTTTGGCCACGTCGATCATGTCCGCATAAATCTCCTCGCGCTCTTCGTCGCTTTCAAATTCCAGGTCGAAGATCAGGTTTTCCTCGGGCGTGATGACCACCGCGCTCGGGTTCAGGTGGCCTTCATCCTCTTGAAGAGACTGCTGCGCTTCGTGCAGGAGTTCGTGGGCCAGTGCTTTCAAGTCGGTCACAAGCAATCGGCTTCCGGGCGCAGCATGTCTTTGAGGCTTTCGCGGCGACGGACCAGTTTCGCGCGACGGCCGTCGACCAGGACCTCAGCGGCCCGCGCGCGCGTATTGTAGTTCGATGCCAGCGCCATGCCGTACGCCCCGGCGTCATAGACACACAGAACGGCGCCCTCAGAAACTGCAGGCAGCGCAGCGTCGCGGGCCAGAAAATCCCCGGTTTCACAGATGGGGCCGCAGACATCGGTTTGCAGGAGAGAGGCGTTTGCGCCGGCGCTGGCACTATCCAGGCTCACAGGCACAATTTCATGCCGCGCACCGTAAAGCGAAGGCCGGATCAGGTCGTTCATGGCTGCGTCTACGATGGTGAAGTGTTTGCTGCCGTTGCGCTTCTGGTACAGCACGCGCGTGATCAGCGCACCTGCCTGGGCGATGATGGAGCGTCCCGGTTCCAGCAACAGATGAGGACGCGACTTTTTCATTTTCTGCAGAGGGGTTGTGATCGCCTCGGCATACTGCGAGACAAGGCTTGGATAATCGACCGCCTTGCTGCTGTCATAGGAAATGCCCAGACCGCCGCCGGCATCCAGAAAACGGATGGCATGTCCTCCCGCGGTGAGCTGCGCTGCAAGTTCCACGGCGCGCTCCATGGCGAGGCGGAAAGGCGAGACATCGGTGATCTGCGAGCCGATGTGCAGACTCACGCCGGCAATGTTCAAGTACCTTTCGCTTGCGGCATGCCGGTAAAGTGCAAACGCCTGGTTGATCGGCACGCCGAATTTGTGCTCGCGCAAGCCGGTGGAGATGTAAGGGTGGGTTTCAGCGGAGACATCCGGGTTCACGCGCAGCGCGATGGCAGCCCTTCTGCGAAGCTGTGCGGCGGTCCGCGCCAGCAGCTCCAGTTCGCCCTCACTTTCCACGTTGAACAGCAGAATGCCGCTGCGCAAGGCAAGCTGAAGCTCGTCCGCGGTCTTGCCCACCCCGGAAAAAACGATTTTCCGGAGGGCTTTTTTCTGCGCCAGCCGGACGCGCTCCAATTCGCCTCCAGACACAATGTCAAAACCGGAGCCGAGCCGCGCCAGCATGCGCAGGATGCTCAGGTTGGAATTGGCTTTGACGGAATAACACAGGGTGTGCGGCACGGAGCGAAAGGCGCGGCTGAACAGGGAGAAGCGCTCGCGGATGGCCGCAGACGAATAGACATAAAGCGGCGTTCCATACCTGGCTGCCAGCGTTTGCAAGGGAACTCGCTCGCAGCACAATTGATTGTCTTGATAAAGGAACGCTGGAGGACGGGTGAACATGGACAGGCGATTGTAGCAGTAGGACAGCCATTAGCCTTTAGCTATTAGCCGTTAGCAGGCGTATCGAAGTAGCAAGTGTGCTTACCCACGACAGTGACTGGTCAAAGCGTTGGTAATCGCGCTAGGGGGGACGCTGCAAGGGCTAATGGCTAATGGCTAAGAGCTAAGGGCTGCTTCAATGAAAAAAGCCGCCGACGCGCGCGCCAGCGGCCTGAGCGCTAAGCCCCGATTGGAGTGGGGCCGTTGCGAAAGCGTTACCCGCTTCCTTTGAACTTATCTGCCGGTCCCTCCGGCTTCTGCCAAATCCGCGTGGGCCCCATGCGCGCCGGCTTCTTGACTGCGTTTTGACATGGACTCAATAAAGCTGAGCAGCGAATCAACATCTTTCTCTTTCAGACTGAGGTTGGGCATGTTGATTCGGTTGTAACGGTTAAAAAGCGCGGTGGCGACGGGGTCTTTCTGCGCCAGCACCTTGTCCGGCTCGGAGATGAATCGCACCAGCCAGTTGTGATCACGAGCGGTGATTACACCCGCAAGATCAGGACCGATGCGGTCTCCATTGCCAATGGTGTGGCATGCGGCGCAAGAAGTGCGGAAGAGTGTTGCTCCTCTTTGTGTTTCTGCCGGATCCATGGGTGGCCTGTCTGCGTAGCTCGGCCCCTTCTTGGCGTATTTCCAGGAAGAGAGCCAGTCGCCGATAATGACCGCAAGATATCTGGGATCATCGAACGAGCTGTCAACAAACCACTGGCCCGTGGCTTCATTGCCAATGGTCAGGCTGGTGGTGTGGCCGCTGAGCGGATCTGCGTTGGGGCGGCCTTCCATGCCGATGCTTCTGCGCACCGCGTCAATGTCTTCTTTTTTCCCGGTCAGAAAGTACCATCCCGGCCCGGTGTGGAATTTCTCGCTGTACTCCTTGAGGACCGCCGGGTTGTCATGCTTGGGATCGACCGTGATGGAGTAAAAGAAGATGTCCTTGCCCATGCGATCACCGAGCGTCTTATAAACCTGGGAGAGCTTGGCAGTTTCCAGCGGGCAGACGTTGCCGCACCGCGTGAAGACGAAATTGATGACCACCATCTTGCCCTTCAGCAGGTCGTCGTAAAACTTGACTTCCTTGCCGTCTTGCGTGGTCAGGGAGACGTTGGGAAAGTGATTGGCGCCCCAGTAAGGGTTTCCGTCGGCGGCCTGCGCCGGACGGCCGGGGAAAAGAGCGATTGCAGCCAGAAGCAACGCGGTCAACGCCGCGATGAGTGTCCAGCTCTTCCGTCGCATTGGGTTTCAACTCCTTGTACTACAACTCGACTGTTGGATGGAAAGACGGGCCGCCATCAGGCGGCCCGCCGCTGGTGTTTCAACTTATTTGGGTCGGGGACCACGGCTGGCGCTGGTTCCCTTGCTCTTTCCGGAATTCAGCGAGGCGCCGCCATCAACTTCGCTCTCAGAGAGGTCCGTGCCGCCGCGACCACCACCGCCACCGCCATTGGTGCCGCCGCCGCCACCGATGGTGCCGCTGCCGCCGCCGGTACCACCGCCACCGCCGGTACCACCGCCGCCGCCGGTACCACCGCCGCCGCCGGTACCGCCACCGCCAGGATTACCGTTGCCTGCCGGCAAGGTGGTGCTGGCGATGAAGGTGACGCCGGAGGGTGTTGGAATCGGGGTTGGCAAAGGTACCAGACCGCGATCCAGCTCCCAGCGAATCAACATGGCATGGTCTTCATGCACGGTGTTGTGGCAGTGCTCCATGTACATTCCGAAGAATTCGCGGAACTGCATGGTGAGGGTCACGCTGCCGCCGGGACGCAGACGATACACGTCTTTGCGGCCTCTCTCCCAGGATGGCACATTGGCTGCGCTGCCGTTGCGGGCCAGGATCTGGCCTTCCTCAAAGTGGATGTGGACCGGGTGGTCCCACCCGCCGCCGCCGTTTTGCAGGGTCCAGATTTCACGCGTGCCAGGCTGGGGAGCAGCCGAGACGCGCCCGTAGTCCGCTGCCAGCATGACGCCGCCATCGGTCGAGACGCCCCATGGATCCTTGTCTGTGGGGTCCGCGGGATTCGTGGCTCCGGCGCCGAAGGTGAAGGTGCGCTGGCGAACCACCGGAATCTTGGAGAGATCCGGGTTCGGAATCATTGTCAATGGAATCACGCTCTGATCCGGGGCTGCGGCGTTGCGTGCGACGCGGAACTCAAGAATCTTTCCGACGCAGGGGTCAGCCGACTTGCCGGAGAGTGCGTTGGCCAAAGTGAGGTCCGCATTCGGCTTTCTGCCGTCCTGGTGCTCGCACAGGTTCACCAACCACACCTTGGTGCCGATGGTATAGCGCGAGAAGTCGAGGACGATGTCATACCGCTCGGCTATGCCTTGTTCATCGAGTTGCGTGACCACAAGAGGACCGGGCAGCAGGTTGCCGTCATTGGCGATCCAGATCATGGGCGAGCCATCGCTCATGCACAGCTTGAAGAAACGGGACACGCTGGCGTTGAGGATGCGGAAGCGGTACTTGCGGCGCTCCACTTCGAAATAGGGTTTGTAGGCCAGGTTCACCGTCATCACGTCGCCGATGAATCCATCGAGATTGAAGATGTCGAAGAAGAGCTGACCGCTGGCGTCAAAGGCCTTGTCAGCGAGCATCAGGTTGACGTCGTAATCCAGGTTGCCCCAGGACTTGGCCGTGCCCGAGGGCAGGCGCAGGTTCACGCCGTCGTCAATTGCTTCGTTGCCACGGTCGAGGGCGCTGTAGATGTTGAACATGGCAGCGTTGCCCTTGTACACGTTCTGCGAAGTAAAGCTGAACATGTGATCGTGGAACCAGTGGGTAGACATGGTTTCATGCCAGTCGCCGGGCACCTTGTCGATGCCGCCCGCGTCGTTGGGGCTTCCGGCCCTGGGGTCGGTGGCATCAACGTTGATGCTGTCGTGACCGGCCAGGATGATCGGCCAGTGATAATCGTAGAACTGCCCCGGGAAGAAGAACGCACCGGTAAAGCCGTCGTTCTCTGCGCCGTGGTGTCCATTGTGCTCGTGGGTGGAAATCGTGTGCCGTCCGAAGCCGCCGTTCTTGGTCACGTCAGCCGGCAGCCGGTTGTGATGGCGGAAGATGATCGGCTCGCCGTAACGTCCCTGGACCAGCTTGGGAGGAATGGTGCCGTCGAAGGTCCAGACCTTGGAGGGGTCCTGGATCGGCATGCTGGGATGGAATCGGAACTCGATGTTGCCCTTGGGATTGGTCTGCGCGCCTGCCTGGGACGTTTCCACCGCGACCTGAGGAGTGAACTCATTCCAGCGCTGGTGGGCCCAGTCCTGTCCCGGAGGACGGCCTTCCATGGGGCCGATCACTCCGCCAAACTCCGGAGCCATCTGGATCCCTGTCTGGTTGGATAGCTCGGTCGGGAGCGGGGTCAGCTGGTCGACCGGCTTGCGGTCCAAAACTTCAAAACGAGGCAGCGCCTGCGTGAATGGCTGCGCGCCAAACAGAGGGCTGGGCGCTGTACCGGTGGGGACTGCGCCATAGGCGCTTTCCACAAACGGGCTCAACCCGTGAATGGGTGCAAGGGCGCCGGCGGTGCTAATCAGGCCCCATTTGATCAGATCGCGCCGGGAGACACGTCCCTGCGAATAAGCGGCGACAATTTCCGCCCGGTTCTTGCGAGCAGTTTCCGCCTCTCGTACACGCGTTCTTGACGCGTCCTTTGGCAAATAGATGAAGCTCATTTGGCTGCGCTCCTTGTAAGTTGGCTTACAAAAATCCGGCCGTAACCCCGGGACCCGCGGCGCGGACATACAAGCACTGCCCGGAAGGAAACCGCAAAGCGAATTGTCACAAGGTGTCTTGCAGTCCGGCCCGAACGAACTGTTTGCAGATATTGGTATGCAAACATCGCGCGTACCAGCATTGTCCCTTCAGCAAGTGACAAATCGCGTTTGACGATGAATCAGCGCTGTCGGCAGTCTCTCTCGCGGGAATTAGAGGAAAACTAGAGCGGAATTAAATTCCTTAATCTGCTCACGAATAGAGGTTCACGACGCCACACGCTCGGAAGCCACGCGTCGCGGGATTCTTGCAGGCGCCACGCAGGATGAGCGGCCTCTGCCAATTCAGATCAAGGCAGCCTTAACCGTATCAGCGATGCTGAGTTCCTGGTGACCTGCCCCTGGCGCTTGAGATGGCCAAGAAAAATAAGGCCGCCGGCGCGCCAATCGCCAACGGCCTTGTCGCCAGCCCGTTACTTTCAAGCGCAGACCCGGGCAGAGCGAAATTTTGGGCCCTGTGTATTGGAGACTCACGAGTGAGCCAACGTTCCTGAGATTCGAAAGGGAGCCCGGTTCTTTGCTAGTTAAGATGTGACCAATTAGGATGTGACGAAAAATTCATTAAAATTTCTAATTTGCTCACCAAAGCGCGCGATCCTTCACGCCTGGAGTGCCGCATGATTGTCATGAGAGCGATTCTCTCTTTGCTGACAGCAATTTAGGGCGTTACGGAGTCGTTTGAAAGGCCCGGCAAAACGAGCCTGGTTACGGAATGGGGCACGAATATTGCGGTACGATTCAGTCTTGAGCTGCCGGGCACACAGCTTGGGATCACTTGACCTTCAAGACCACCGCGGTTTGATCGTCAAAAACGGGGGTGCCGGCGGAAAATTGAGCGGTTTCACTAAAGACTGCGTCCACGATCTCCTGTGCGCTGCCCGCCGCGCTCGTGGAG
>DASVFK010000080.1:0-5973 GCA_036380095.1 Candidatus Angelobacter sp.
AGGTTTAGCGTGTTTGTTGCGTCAAACCAGGCAGCGCGCAGGGCTTTGTTATAATCGGTTTTCTATCAGTAACTTACCGCCAAACGGGCAAGCCGACACCGCAGGCAAAAAGGCAAACCTTTGTATCTGGAACTCGAGCAGCAGCTTAGCCGCCACGTCCGTGACTTTCTGAAACGGCAGTATGACGTTGACCTGCCCCGGCTGGTGATCGATCAGCCGCCGAATGTAGGTCTGGGCGAGTATGCTCTTCCGCTGAGCTTTGAGCTGGCGAAAAAGCTGCGCAAGCCGCCGCGGAAGATAGCCGAGGAGATTGTTGCTGGGCTGGGATCTGTTCCGGGCTTTGCCAAGCTTGAAGTCGCGGGCGCGGGCTACATCAATGCGAAGCTGGACCGTGAAGCCGCCGCGCGTCTGTTGCTGCGCGAAGATACGCAAACGAGAGCCGAGCCGCGCGAAGCGGAAAAGATCCTGGTCGAGCACACCAGCATCAATCCCAACAAGGCGGCCCACATCGGGCACCTGCGCAACGCCATCCTGGGCGATACTTTTGTGCGTCTACTGCGGGCATCGGGAGCGCACGTCGACGTGCAGAACTACATCGACAACACCGGCGTGCAGGTGGCGGACGTTGTGGTCGGATTTCTTTATCTGGAAAAGAAGACACAGAGCGACGTGGCATCGCTCATCGCTCAGAGCGCTCCGGGCAAGCTCTTCGATTACTACTGCTGGGACCTCTATGCGCGCGTCTCACAGTGGTACGAAGAGGACAAAGACCATCTGAAGCTGCGCCTGCAAACGTTGCATGACATCGAACGTGGGGGCAATAAAGCTGCGGAGATGGGAAGTCTGATTTCTGATGCGATCATTCGGCGGCATCTGGAAACCATGCAGCGCCTGGATATCAAGTATGACTTCCTGCCGCAGGAGAGCGAAATACTCCATCTGCATTTCTGGAATTTGGCTTTCGAGCAGCTCAAGCAGAAAGGCGTTCTGTATTTTGAGAGCGAAGGAAAGAACAAGGGTTGCTGGGTGATGAAGCGGGCGGGCAGCAAGCCGCCTGGGGCGACGGACGAAGCAGCGCAAGGTCCCGACGAAGACGCGAAAGTGATCGTTCGCTCCAACGGTACAGTGACTTATGTAGGCAAGGACATTGCTTATCACCTGTGGAAGTTCGGGCTCCTGGGGAAAGATTTCGGCTATCGCCGGTTCTATCGCTACCCGGAGGGCCACGAGGTGTGGATGTCGGCCGAGACGAGCGAGCCCGGCGCGCCGCACTTCGGCGGCGTGCACGCCATCTACAACGTGATTGATTCGCGGCAGAGTGATCCACAGAACAATGTGATTGAGGCCATCCGGGGGCTGGGTTACACCGGGCAGGCGGAAAACTACCATCATTTTTCTTATGAGATGGTGGCGCTCACGCCGCGTTGCGCTACGGAGTTGGGATATGACGTCGCCGAAGAAGACAAGAAGCGTGCGTATATAGAGGTCTCCGGGCGCAAAGGCTTTGGCGTGAAGGCGGACGACCTGATTGACGCGCTGATCGCCGCGGCGCAAAAAGAAGTGGATTCACGCCATCCGGAGATGAACGAAGGCGAACGCCGCGACGTTGCCCGGCAGATCGCCATCGGCGCGTTGCGCTACTTCATGCTCAAGTTCACCAAGAGCTCCGTGATTGCCTTTGATTTCAAGGAGGCCCTGAGCTTTGAAGGTGAGACCGGCCCCTACGCTCAGTATGCCATCGTGCGCGCCACCAATATTTTTCGCAAAGCCGGTACCAACGCGGCAGAGGTCTTGTCAGCCAAGATTGACCTGCGGTTCTTACAGGACGACGAAATCTGGGAGCTCTGGCTGGGCTCCGGGAAGCTCTCCAGCATGGTGCAACAGGCGATCTCGACCACCGAGCCCGCTTACGCAGCGAAGTACGCGTTCCAGCTTGCGCAGCAGTTCAACAATTTCTACCACAAGCACCACATCCTCACCGAGGCGGATGAGGCGCGCAGGCGGTTCCTGCTGGCCACGGCGGCGGTGGTGCGCAAGGCGCTGATCGAATGCCTGGGAATGATGGGGATCGAGGCGCCGCCGGTGATGTGAAGCGTGTGGAAAGAGGTTTATGTGACGCAACTCATCTTTCTCATTGTGCTCTTATTGCCGCAACAGAAAGCGCCGTCCATCGTTGCTGCGGAATTCAAGAAACCCAAGGATGCTGTTTTTGTTGTTCGCTACGAGCTCGGCGAAGACGGCAAGGGGCGTCTGCGGTTGGAAGGGCTGGTTGACAAAGATGAGCCTGGCAATTCGGACGAAACCGTTGTTTCGGATTACTACTTGAAAAAGTACTTTGTTCTCGGAACACGCTACAAGTTGTTCCAGGCCGGAGCCGCAGCCGGATCAGCGGAGATCACCGATGTTGCGGAGGCCACCTGCATCACCAAGAGCGGCGTGGCCAAGGCGGAGACCACCGTGAGGCTCGACCTGGAAAACTATGCGCTGGCGACAAACGGTGCGCAAGTGACCACGCACCTGCGCACACGCCGAGAGCCGAATGAGCAGGAAAAAGCCGCCGCGGTTGCCCGGGTCCGGAGGTTCCTGCAAGCCAGAGGCATCCCAGCGGCAGACTTACGCAAGGTTGAGGTGAAGCACCTGGTCTCGACCACACTCGGTAAAACGGAGGCCCGTTTTCTACTTGGCTCGTTCCAGCTTCAAACCGACACGCATGTCCATAAACTGTTTGTCATTTTCGCCTTGGGTGGAGACGGAGCGCGCATTGAATTGGGCAACTATTCAAGCAATACCAAATTGCAAGAGGATGAGCAGCCTGGCGTGGAGGAACTTGTAGATCAACTCGATATTGATGGCGATGGAGTCGACGAAATCGTTACCATCTCACCAGGGGCCGAAGCCTACAGTTATCCTGTGTATCAGCGAAGAGGCAACCGCTGGGTACGGGTGACACGTGGTGTTGGGGGCGGATGCTGATGTCATCGCGTCCTTTGGCCCGGAAACCCGCCGCCGTGGTGCGCAAAGCGCTGATTGAATGCCTGGGAATGATGGGGATCGCGGCGCCGCCGGTGATGTGATGAAGCGGTCAGAGCCTTAAGTCATTATGGGTTCTCCTGTGATTGAATGTTATCTTGGTGATCAGTCGCGGTAGTGGTTGGCGGGAAAGACCACTCTCCGCAGCCGAGGGCGGCTGCGCTCCAGATACGATGGATATCCTCAAGCAACTCTTCGAACGGCATTTTCGCACGCCATTGTTGCGTTCACAGCCGTTGCAAGGCCAGCTCGGCGGCTCGGGGCGTTCGATCGTGCGGCTCATGGGCGAAAACGCCAGCGCCATCGGCATTCGCCATAATGTCCGCGAAGAGAATGTGGCCTTCCTGGAGTTCTCCCGCCACTTCCGCCGCCACGGGCTGCCGGTGCCGCAGATCTATGCGGAAGACCTGAACCGCGGCGCGTATCTCGAAGAAGACCTGGGCGAGACAACACTTTTTGAGTTGCTCGCCGAGCATCGCGAGGGGACGAAGGTCGAGCCGGAAGTAGTTGCGGCGTATCGGAAAGTTGTAGATGTGCTTCCGCGCTTTCAAATTGAGGCCGGGCGCGATGTGAAATATGACGTCTGTTATCCGCGAGGCAGTTTCGATCGCCAGTCCATCGCCTGGGACCTGAATTACTTCAAGTATTACTTTCTCAAGCTTGCCGCGGTCCCGTTCAACGAGCAGGCGCTGGAAGACGATTTCAACCGCTTGACCGATTTCCTGCTCAGCGCCGACCGCGACTATTTTCTCTATCGCGATTTCCAGTCGCGCAACGTGATGGTGCGCGGCGGCGAGCCGTTTTTCCTGGATTACCAGGGTGGCCGCAAAGGCGCGCTGCAATACGACATTGCTTCGCTTCTCTATGACGCCAAGGCGGACCTGCCGCCCAAGCTGCGGCAGCAGTTACTGGACCATTACATCGGCAGGCTGGCCGACTTCATTGACCTTGAACGCGAAGCCTTCATGCGGCACTACTACGCCTACGTGTACGTGCGCATCATGCAGGCGCTGGGAGCCTACGGATTTCGCGGCTTCTATGAGCGCAAACCGCACTTTCTCCAGAGCGTGCCTTACGCGCTCAAGAACGTGCGTTGGCTGCTGCAGCACGCGGAAGTTCCGGTGGCGCTGCCGGCGCTCATGGGCGCGTTCAAGATCATGGTTGCGTCCGAGAAGTTGCTGGGGCTGGGAAGCACGGCACAACTTCGCAGCGGCGGGAAATCCCAAGCAGCGCCTGCTCGGGGCCAGGCGCTTAGGGTGCGAATCTTCAGCTTTTCGTTCCATCAAGGCGGCCCGCCCAAGGACGAGACCGGTCACGGTGGCGGTTTTGTTTTCGATGCCCGCAGCATCCCCAATCCGGGGCGCGAAGAGCGCTTCAAAGCGCTAACCGGCAAAGACGCGCCGGTGATCGGGTACCTTGAAGCGGCGGAGAGCGCGCAGCAGTTTCTGGCCGGCGCCAGGCGGATGGTGGAGGCCAGTGTGAACAACTATCAGCAGCGGGGCTTCAGCGATCTTATGGTTTCCTTCGGCTGTACCGGCGGCCAACATCGTTCGGTGTATATGGCGGAACAGTTGGCGCGCAGTCTGCGGCAGAAGCGCGGCGTAGAGGTAGTGGTGCGGCACCTGCAACTGGAGAAAATGGAGCTGGAAAAGCTGGAGCCGGCGAAGGCGGGCCGATGAAAGCCATGGTCCTGGCCGCCGGGCTGGGCACGCGTCTGCGTCCCCTGACCGATGAACGGCCCAAGGCGCTGGTGGAGGTGGCGGGGCGCACCTTGCTGGAGATTACGCTTACGCGCCTGGGCGAATTCGGCGTGCACGAAGCCATCGTCAACGTGCATCACTTCGCCGATCAGGTGGTGGACTACTTGCGGGCGAAGCAGAACTTCGGCATGCAAATTGAAGTCTCGCGCGAAGAAGTTCTGCTTGAGACCGGCGGCGGACTAAAGAAAGCCGCATGGTTTTTTGTGGAGAACGCGAGCGCACCGGAAGAGCCGTTCATCTTGCATAACGTGGACGTGGTCAGCTCGATCGATCTGGCGCGCATGGTGAAGAGCCACGCGGAGAGTCAGGCCCTGGCCACCCTGGCGGTGCAGCGGCGCGAGACCTCGCGCTACCTGCTCTTTAACGAACAACTCCAGCTTTGCGGGCGACGCGCGGCACGAGGGCAGGGCGAGGAATTGGTTCGGCCGGCGCAAGAGCCCGCGGCGCTGGCTTTTTCCGGCATTCACATGATTTCGACTCGCCTGGTAAAGATGATGAAGGAAGAAGGCGTTTTCTCCATCATCGACACGTACTTGCGCCTGGCCGGCGAAGGTGAAAAGATCCAGGCGTTTCCGGCGGATGAGTACTATTGGCGCGATCTGGGTACGCCGGAAAGCTTGAGGCGGGCAGAAGAAGACCTGAAGCACAAGGTTGTCCGATAGATCGGACCGAAGGCCCAGGAATCAGAAATCCAACGCGGGGGCGCGGGGAAAGCCAAAATTGGATTCTGACGCAGCCAGCGGTAGCGTGTTGAAACGACGGATTCCGGTAACATTTCTACAAAGAGACTAGACGATGAAGAGACTATTGATCGTTGTTATTGCTATGGCGTTGACCGCCTTCGCCCAGACCAAGCCCGAACCGCTTGACGGCCCAAACCGCCCTTTCCACGACGAGCTGCTGGACAATCTGCAAGGCAAGTGGAGAGTGACGGGCACGATCCGAGGCAAGCCCAGGGAGCTGGAGCTGACAGCAGAGTGGACGCTGAACCACCAGTTCCTGCTTGTCCGGCAGAGGGACGCAGCGCCAGCAGGAGCGGCTCCAGCTTACGAAGTGCACGGCTACATCGGCCATGACAATGCCAGCGACCGCTATGTAGTGCATTGGATCGATATCTTCGGCGGAAGAGTGTCTGAGACGCTCGGCTATGGCACACGCTCAGGCAACAGCATCAAGTTTGTCT
>DASVFK010000081.1:0-3829 GCA_036380095.1 Candidatus Angelobacter sp.
GGAAGAGGGCGGCAACAAGCACTTTGAAGTCGTGGAGATGCCCGGCCTGAACCATCTCTTTCAGACCGCCAAGACCGGCTCTCCCAATGAATACGCGCAGATTGAAGAAACCGTGGCTCCCGTCGCGCTGGAGAAAATCGCTGCCTGGCTGGCGAAGCAGTAAGACTGTCTCTGCCTTTGCTCTCTTCCGTCTGTCTCTGCCGCGTTGCGTTTTGTGCTTCAGAGCATAAGGCGGAAGGCGAAGATAGCTTAAGGTATATCCACTACAATCCGGCTCTAGCACTCGCACTCGCCTGCTGCCAAAATGCGCTGTGCCCTACAAAACACTTGAAATCGAGAAACCATGCTGCAAATACTACGTTCAAACTAAGCAGCAGTCCCCAATGTGCTCAAGCTTGCGCCGGACGACTGATCGGTGATCGGAGGCGTCGCCCGCGAAACTGAAAGTTGCGGGAAGGGGAGAGGTGACATGGTCCCTGAATCGAATCCGCTAGGAGAGTTCTTTACTGCGATCGTAGAACGCAACTATGAAGATGTGGGCGTGCGCCATCCAGACGTCCACTGCTACGTCTCCAACCTGCTCACGGAGTTTTGCGTAGCGGAAAACCTTTACAAGATCAAAAATGCCGAGGGCCGCGCGTTAACGGACGTAGGCGAAATGCTGCTTGAGTCCGACCCGGTCTACGGGCCTGCCGCGTCCTTTGACCGCGAGCGCCAGGTGCGCAAGCACATCGGCGATTACGCGTTGTTCTTCACCGGCATGTTCCCCGAGAGCCTGAACCACTGGCGTTTGCGTCACATGCGCATGGAAGGACTGGTTGACTTTGTGAAGGCAGGCAAAGAGAGCTACTACGTTGTTGCCAGCTTCGAGCACTTTGAATATGCCAAGGTGGCGCCGTTGTTCCGGCGGATGTCGCAGGAGTTTGAGCTGCTGGTCTACGGCTTGAACCAGGTAAAGAACGAGCTGTGGGAGATGCAGCACCCCATTGCGCGCCAGACCAGGCAACTCCTCATGTAACCAGAGGCAGCGTTCCAACTCACCCTCACCCGTTGTCATCCTGTGCAAGCCCGCGGGAGCGGCGCGACTAAGGGCGCGCCGAAGGACCCCCGAAAGTTGTCCCTCACGAGGCGGATTCAGGGAATTTCAGCGAGGAACCCAGACATGCAGTAGTGTGAACAATCCAAGCTTTCATCGCGCCGTCCGCCGTTCTAAAATGAATCGAGCCTGGGGATCCCTGAAAACCTTGGAACCGTTGTATATCCCAACTCAACTGAGCCCATTATGAGCACCTTGCGTTTTGTGACCTTGTCAGGAGTTCCCATCGATATCGCCGAGCTGAAGTGGCCGTTTCATCCCTCGACTTCAGGATCAGACTGGCTGATCCTGCATGGCCGCGTTGAACTGCTGGAATCGAGCGAAGGCCTGCACGCGGAAGTCGCCGTGGGCATGACACAGACCATGAAAGAAGCCCTGGGGTCGCTGGCGGAGGAGCATGCCGAATCGCTCGTCGTCAACGCCATCCGCAAGACCATCGACAACGGCCAGCTCGCGCTCTTGAAATCCGGCAAGCTGCAGCCCGTGCACGTCACCAGCCGCTTTTACAGCTTCGTCAACAAAAAGATCCAATTCCCCACGCAATCTGAGAACGACGTGCGTGAGTTGATCAAGCGCCGCGTCTTCTGGCTGGGCAGGTCAGGCGGGCCGGTGGAGGTGGCGCATCCCTGCGACTGCCAGTACGTAAACCTTCCGCGCGAAAAAATGCTGGAACTGGCGAAGCAGCTCTCCGGCCAGGGACTGATCAAGCTGGAAGGCGACGTGGCCACGGCCTCCGACTGGCTGCTGCAAGAGGAACCTGCCATGATCGCTGCAATGAACAAGGGAGTGGAAGCGGGCAAGGCGGCGACCAAGGTCACCGCTTAAGCTGCTCTTCATGGCTGCCCTTCTCGAGATCTCGAACCTCAACGTCACCTTCGCCACGCAAACCGGCGAGGTGGCTGCCGTGCGCGACTTAAGCTTCAGCATCCCCGAGTCCGGCACACTCGGCCTGGTGGGCGAGTCGGGTTCGGGCAAGTCAGCGACGGCGCTGGCCATCCTGCGCCTGCTCCCGCCGCAAGCCCGCATTGCAGGCACGATTCATTTTGCGGGAGAGGATCTTCTGCGCCTGGGCGAGGACGCCATGCGGCGCGTCCGCGGCTCCGGCATCAGCATGATCTTCCAGGAACCCATGACGGCGCTCAACCCGGTCATGCGCGTGGGCGACCAGGTGGCTGAAGCCGCACTGGCGCACAACCACATTTCCAAAGGAGAAGGCTGGCGCCGCGCCCTGGAGGCGCTGCGTGAAGTGGCCATCCCGGAGCCGGAGCGCCGCGCGCGCGATTATCCTCATCAGCTCTCCGGCGGGCAGCGCCAGCGCGTGATGATCGCCATGGCGCTGGTGAACCAACCGCGCCTGCTGATTGCGGATGAACCCACCACGGCCCTTGACGTCACCATCCAGGCGCAGATCCTGGAGCTGTTGGGCGCGTTGCGCCTTAAACACCAGCTGGCGGTCTTGTTCATCTCACACGATCTGGGCGTGGTTTCACGCGTGGCTGACCAGGTGGCGGTGATGTATGGCGGCGAGGTCGTGGAGATGGGCCCGTCCCATGTGATTTTTCTCGCCGCAACGCATCCCTACACGCGCGGCCTGATCAGCGCCATTCCCACGCTCAAAACCGATCGTACGCAACCGCTCGAGACGGTGGAGAAGCAGGCCCGGCCTGGCCAATCCCTGCCGCTGATGCAGGTTGCCCCCGGCCACTGGGCGCGAGTCGCCCAATAAGGCCTGCGCGTGGTTTACACTTCCAAGGTCAAAGCACTGTGCGCATTCTTCTTCTTTCCGATATCCACGCCAACCTTGAGGCGCTGGAGGCATGCCTGGCCGCTGCGCCGGAGCATGATCGTGTCTTCAACCTGGGCGACATCGTGGGTTATGGCGCCAATCCCAATGAGGTCACCGAGCGCGCCCGCGGCCTGGGCGAGATTTTTGTGCGCGGCAATCACGACAAGGCCTGCACCGGCTTGATCAACCTGGATGACTTCAATCCCATCGCCGGGCTGGCCGCCTTGTGGACGCGGCAGCAGCTCAAGCCCGGCAACCTGGAATTTCTACGCCGGCTGCCGCAAGGGCCGGTGCTGCCGCTGCCGGCGATGCAGTGCGTTCACGGCTCGCCGCGCGATGAGGACGAATACGTCCTCATGCGGCGTGATGCGTTTTCTATCCTTGGCCATACTGAGTTTCCGGTGACGTTCTTTGGCCACACCCATGTGCAGGGCGGCTTCTGGATTGACGATGAAAAAGAGGCCGAGGGCTCAATCGAGACGGAGTACGAGTCGCCGGAAGGAACGCAGCAATTCACGCTCAAGCTCAACGGCTCGGGCAAGTACCTGATCAATCCCGGCTCGGTAGGCCAGCCTCGCGACGGCGACCCGCGTGCGGCCTTCGCCATGTATGACACTGTTGCGCACAGCGTCACCTATCATCGCGTGCCTTACGATATCGAAAAGGCACAAGAGAAGATTTTTGCCGCGGGACTGCCGGAGCGGCTGGCCATCCGCCTGGAGGAAGGGCGTTGAAACAAGCTTCCTTGTTCTCCGCGAAACCGCAGACCGGCGCGTTTGAGGTGATTGCCAACATTGACGGCGGCGCGCGCGGCAATCCCGGCCCCGCGGCCTACGGCGTGGTGGTGCGCAACGCCCGCGGCGACCTGCTGGCCGAACTGAGCGATTATCTTGGACTGCAGACCAACAACGTTGCCGAATACTCCGGGCTGCTGGCCGCGCTGGAAT
>DASVFK010000082.1:0-25512 GCA_036380095.1 Candidatus Angelobacter sp.
GCTTACAAGCTGGCTCGTGTGGCCGCAGGCCGTGAAGACGGAACGCTGTCACTCAAGACCAGGAAGCCCTGGGGTACGTGCGGAGGAACCGCCCTGGTGCTGGCCGCAGGCGGGCGCGTAACCAGCCTGGAAGGACGTCCGTTTCACTTTGACTGCAACGGTCCGGTCACCTTCAACGGACTGGTTGCCGCCGGACCTAAATTGCACGTTCAGGTCCTGGAGTTGGCTTCCAGCCTCAAGGCATGCATGCCGGCCCGTTGTTCCGCATGAAACGCAACGTTAATCTCTCGCTGCTGGCCATCATTGCGGAAGGCCTGCTTTCGCGCCTGAGTTTCGGCGTGATCGGCTTTGCCCTGCCGCTGTATGCACGGCACCTGGGGCTGAGTTATGCCCAGATCGGAATTCTGGTCTCCCTCAACAGCGCAGTGGCTCTTTTGTTTAAGCCTCTGCTGGGCTGGGTAGGTGACCGCTTCGGGTTAAAGCGGACGTTCGTGACCTCGATCGCCGTGCGCAGCCTGGTATCTCTGTTGCTGGCGTTTGCCGCCGGCCCCTGGGCGCTGTACGCGATCCGCAGCCTCTATGGCGTCTCGATGGCGCTGCGCGATCCCACCGCCAACGGTTTGATCGCGGAACACGGCAGCAAGAAATCGATCGCCTCGGCTTTTGCCTGGTACCAGACGGCCCGGCAGGTTGCCAACTCGGTCAGCAAAGCGTTCGCAGGATTGCTCCTGGCGGTGACTGCCTCCAGCTACCCGGTTGTTTTCGTGGTCGCCTTCGTGCTTTCGCTGCTGCCCGTGATTCTGGTCATGCTCTTGGTGCAGGAACCGGCGACGCACGAGCCGCTTCTCGAAACTGAATCCGCCGCTAACACGGAACGCGCCGGCGCGGCGCAGCCAAAACCCCGCGTGCTGCCTTTTGTGGGTTTTGGATTTCTGGTTGCGGGAACGGCGGAGATGCTCAGCGGCCTGTTTCCTGTGATCGCCACCGAGTACGGCCACTTGAGCAAGGCGCAGGCCGGAATCATCTACACCATTTCCACCCTGGCAGCGATCTTGGCCGGACCGGTCTTCGGCTGGCTCTCTGACCATGTAAGCCGCAAGCTCACGCTGCTGATACGAAGCGTGGCCAACACGTTTTCTTCCGTGTTGTACCTCATCGCGCCCACGTATTTCGGGATCGGAGCCGCGCGCTCGATCGACGACATGGGGAAGGCGGCCTTCCGCCCCGCGTGGGGCGCTTTGATGGCGCAGATTTCCGGAGCGGACAAGCGAAACCGCGCTCGCACCATGAGCTGGCTCAGCATGGGAGAAGACGCGGGAGGCGTGGCTGCTCCCGTGCTGGCCGGATTTCTCTGGAATACCTGGGGCATTGGCGCGCTCATGCTGGCACGGATTCTGCTGGCCATTCTTACGGAAGCCTATGCTCTTGCGATTGAGCGAAGGTCGCATGTACCCGAGCAGAAGGGCCTGAACGAACGCCGTGCGCCCAACATGGCTTCAGCGCGATAAGCTGCGCGCCCCTCAGCTTTCTCGTTCAAACAGGTAACGTCCCTTCAAGTTGGCGCTGATGGATTCGGCCACCTGCAAAAACGCTCGCGCAGCGTGGGAGAGCTGCCCGCCTTTGCGATAGACGATCCTCAGTTTGCGCTCGAGCTTAAGCTCCTTCACCAGAACTGAAACCAGTTCGCCGCGTGAAAGTTCCGGTTCCACGGAGACGCGCGGCACCAGGGCCACGCCGTTGCCGGCGGAGACAAAGCGCTTGATCGCTTCCAGGGTCGGCATCTCCACGTCCATGTTGAGCGGCGTCTTGTGGCGTTTGAACGCCTCAAGGACTTTCAGGCGATAAGGCGAAACCACGTTGTGGGCAACGAACGACTCCGCGCCCAACTGCCGGATGTTCACGCTCTTGGCCTTGGCCAGCGGATGCGAGGGCGGCACCACGAAGACCAGCTCATCGCGAAAGACTACGATGGATTGCAGCGTGGATGTCTCGGGACGAAAAGACAAGACGCCGAGCTCAACGGAATGGTTCGCCACCTGTGCCGCAATGGAACTGGCGAGCGCGCGTTGCACCGCCACTTTGATCATGGGCGAGAAGCGCCGGAACTCTTCCAGCACGCGCAACAGGTAGAGCGCGGTGAACTCGTTGGCGGCGATGGAGAGCGTTCCGCGCTGGAACTGGCGCAGTTCCTGCAAGGATGCGCTGGCCTCACTGCGCAGGTTGAGCATCTTCAGGGCGTATTCCTGGAGCACCTTGCCTGCATCGGTGAGCATGCCATCGCGCGAGGAGCGGTCAAACAGCGCTTCACCCACTTCGTCTTCCAGCTTGCGCACCAGTTGGCTTACTGCCGGCTGTGTGCGATGCATCTGCTTGGCCGCGGCAGAAAAACTTCCTGTGTGCGCCACCGCCAGGAATGTCTCCAGTTGAAAAAGGTCCATTTGCTTGCGCCTTTGTGCCCGTGACTACTGCGGCTTATGGAATAAGAAAACGTTATGGTATCAAAAGAATTATAACTTTGACTTATTTTGTTCCGGCCTTGAGCATGGCTCGTTGGGAGGAACTGCCATGGAACGCTCGCGGATCACCTTCTTTGACACCACGCTGCGCGACGGGGAACAGGCCCCGGGCTGCAGCATGGGCATCCGGGAAAAGCTGCACATGGCCCGCCAGTTGGACCGGCTGGGCGTGGACGTGATTGAAGCGGGGTTCCCCATCGCTTCCGACGATGACTTTGAAGCCGTGCGGCTGGTTTCGGAGGACGTCACGCGTCCCATCATCGCCGGGCTGGCGCGCGCCAGTGAGCCGGACATCCGCCGTGCCTGGGCCGCGCTGGAAGGCGCAAAAAAGCCGCGGATCCACGTGTTTCTTGCCAGCTCTGACCTGCATCTCACCTGCAAACTCAAAATCACGCGCGATCAGGCGCTGGAGCAAGTCTGGAGCGCCGTGGGTTACGCGCGCACACTTTGCGACGACGTGGAGTTTTCTCCCGAGGACGCAACGCGCTCCGATGTGGATTTCCTCTGCCGCTTTGTGGAGGCGGCCGTTGATGCCGGCGCCACCACCGTCAACATCCCCGACACTGTTGGATACGCGATCCCGGACGAATATGCGGGGCTGATTCGCACAATCCGGGAGCGGGTGAAGGGAATCGAGAAAGTAACTATCTCGGTCCACTGCCACAACGACCTTGGACTGGCGGTGGCGAACACGCTGGCGGCCATCCAGGCGGGTGCGCGACAGGTGGAGTGCACCATCAACGGGATCGGGGAACGCGCAGGCAACGCGTCGCTGGAGGAGATCGCCATGGCGCTCACGGTGCGCCAGGCGCAACTTCCCTACACCACCGGAATCAACACGCCGGAGATCTATCCCAGCAGTTCCGTTCTTTCTGAGATCATCGGATTTGCGCCCCAACCCAACAAGGCGATCGTGGGCCGCAACGCCTTCGCGCATGAAGCGGGCATCCACCAGCACGGCGTGATCGCCAATCCGCTGTGCTACGAGATCATGACGCCGGAGTCCGTGGGTGTGCCGGGCAACAAGCTGGTGCTGGGCAAGCACTCCGGGCGTCACGCTCTGGGCAAACGCCTGGCCGAGTTGGGACACACGGTTTCACGCGCCGAGTTGGACGCGCTCTACCTGGGCTTTATGAAGCTGGCGGAAAGCAAGAAGAAGATCTATGACCAGGACCTTCTCTCGCTGCTGCCCGCGCTGGCGCGACGCCAGCCGGCGGCGGCTTCGTCCACGTCCATTGCAGCGGCCAACTGACAGAATTTTTTCTTCGTGGGGACCACAAACGATGTACTTCAAGATCACCATTCTGCCGGGAGATGGCGTTGGTCCGGAGGTGTGCCGGGAAGCGGTGCGCATCCTGGACGCGGTAAGCCATTTTCATAACTGCGAGTTCCGCTACACAGAGCAACTCATCGGCGGCGCCGCCTTGCGAGCAACTGGAACCGCGCTGCCGGACGCCACACTCGATGCCTGCCTGAAGAGCGACGCGGTGTTCCTGGGAGCCGTTGGTTCGCCGGATTACGACCATTTGGCGGCAAACAAGCGGCCGGAAGCCGGTCTGCTTCGCCTGCGCACCGCGCTGGGAGGATTCGCCAACCTGCGTCCGGCAAAGTCGTTCCCGGCCATCGCCAACTGCTCTCCGCTGAAGGCGCAGTTGCTGGAGAACGTGGACATCCTTTTTGTGCGCGAACTTCTGGGCGGACTCTACTTCGGCCAGCCGCGCGGATTCTCGGACGACCGGCGCAGCGCGCACAACACCATGCAGTACTCCGTGGAAGAGATCGAGCGCGTGGCGCGCGTGGCGTTTGAGCAGGCGCAGGCGCGGCGCAAGAAGGTCACCTCAGTCGACAAGGCCAACGTGCTGGAAACCTCACAGTTGTGGCGACACACGGTGACGCAGGTAGCTAAAGATTATCCTGAGGTCCGCCTGGAGCACATGTACGTGGACGCGTGCGCCATGCACCTGGTCACCAATCCCGCCCGCTTTGACGTGGTGCTGACGGAAAATCTCTTCGGCGACATTTTGAGCGACGAGGCATCCGCCATTACCGGATCGCTGGGCATGCTGCCTTCCGCCACCGTGGGCGGGCACGTGGATTTGTACGAACCGGTGCACGGCTCGGCGCCGGACATCGCGGGCCAAGGCATCGCTAATCCTCTGGGGGCGATTGCCAGCGTAGCCATGCTGTTGCGCCACAGCGCCGGCATGGAACGCGAAGCCGCGGACCTGGAAGCGGCCATCCGCCAGGTGCTGGATGAAGGCCACTACACGCCCGACCTGGCGCGCGGCGGCAAGGGCCAGATGGTAAACACCAGCCAGATGGGCAGCCTGGTGGAACAGGCGTTTGTGAACATGCTGGACCGGCGGTTTGCCTATCACGCGGTTTAGAATGCGGCCATGACGACGGACAAGACGCTTTTCGAAAAACTCTGGCAGGCGCACCGGGTGTGCGCCGGGCCGGAAGACTCGTCCATCATCTATATCGATTTGCACCTTGTTCATGAGGTCACCTCGCCCCAGGCTTTTGCCGGTTTGCGGCTTGCCGGACGCAAAGTCCGACGCCCTAACCTGACTTTTGCCACGCTGGACCACAACATTCCTACCAGCGGCGATCGCCGCCTGATCGCGGACGAACTCTCGCGCACGCAAGTGGAAACGCTGCGGCGGAACTGCAGCGAGTTCGGCATCCCGCTGTTTGACCTGGACACACCAGAGCAAGGCATTGTCCACGTGATTGGGCCAGAGTTAGGGCTCACGCAGCCGGGAATGACCATTGTCTGCGGTGACAGCCACACCAGCACGCACGGAGCATTCGGCGCGCTGGCCTTCGGCATCGGCACATCGGAAGTGGAGCACGTGCTGGCCACGCAGTGTCTGGTGCAGAAGAAGGCACGCACCATGCAAGTGAGCTTCGCTGGCCATCTCAAGGCGGGAGTCACGGCCAAAGACATGGCGCTGGGCATGATCGCGCGCCTGGGAACGGACAGCGCTACCGGGCACGTGATCGAGTATGCAGGACCGGCTGTCCGCGCGCTTTCCATGGAAGGGCGCATGACGCTGTGCAACATGAGCATCGAGGCCGGAGCGCGGGCGGGGATGGTCGCGCCTGACCAGACCACGTTCGATTATTTGCGCAACCGCCGGTTTGCACCGCAGGGCGGTGAGTGGGAAGCAGCAGAAAAACATTGGGCGGCGCTAACCAGCGATCCCGGCGCGCGCTTTGACACCACGGCCGAGATCGATGCCGCCCAGCTCGCCCCGTTCGTCACCTGGGGAACGAATCCTGGCATGGCGGCGCCTGTGGTTGGCGAGGTCCCCGATCCTGAGCAATTCCCGAGTGACGCCGAGCGGGCCGGCATTGCTCGCGCGCTGGAATATATGGGGCTGCGCCCGCGCACGCGTATTGAAGAGATCACCGTGGACCGCGTGTTCATCGGCTCCTGCACCAACGCACGCCTGGAAGACATACGGGCGGCGGCGGGAGTCATCAGGGGATACAAAGTTTCCAGGGGCGTCCAGGCCATGGTGGTGCCCGGATCGCAACAGGTCAAACGCGCGGCGGAGCAGGAAGGTCTCGACAAGATTTTCCGCGAAGCCGGCTTTGAATGGCGTGAATCCGGGTGCTCCATGTGCCTGGGCATGAACTCTGACCGGCTCAACGCGGGTGAGCGCTGCGCTTCCACCAGCAATCGTAACTTTGAAGGCCGCCAGGGCGCGGGCAGCCGCACGCACCTGGTGAGTCCGGCCATGGCCGCCGCGGCCGCCGTCGCAGGACATTTTGTGGATGTGAGGGAGTGGCGGTATAAAGAGTAGTTGTGTGTTGTTGTGGCTGTGGTTGTGACGGAAGTTGGTTTGCATCAGAAAAAGCTCGTTTTCGAGAGCACGCCATGTCAGTGCAGAAAGTTGTTGGATTTCCGGGGGTGCTAGTGCAGGGTTCTTCGTTGAAATTCCCTGAGTCCGCATGGCAGAGGATGCTCCCTCGGGGTCCTTCGACTCCCACCCCAACGCACGAAAACCGCGTGCGCTGGGGGCCCCGGACTCGCTCAAGATGACAGAGGTTGAGTTGATCCTTGCCCTAAGCGCCCTGCGAGTGGCTGGATAGTCTGCATGGAGTTAGAGATCGAATGGAAAAGTTCACCATCCATACCGGGACCGTGGCGCTGCTCGAGCGCGACAACGTGGATACTGACCAGATCATCCCCAAGCAGTTCCTCAAGCGCACCGAGCGAACCGGCTATGGCGATTGCCTGTTCTTTGACTGGCGCCTTGATGCGGAGGGCCGTCCGCGTCCCGAGTTTCCGTTGAACGCTCCGCAGTACGCCGGCGCCAGTATTCTGGTGGCGGGCAAGAATTTCGGTTGCGGCTCATCGCGCGAGCACGCCGTGTGGGCGCTGCGCGACTACGGCTTCCGCTGCGTCATCGCTCCGGCGTTCGCGGACATCTTCGCCAACAACTGCGTGAAGAACGGACTGCTTACGGTGGTGCTGGGTCCGGGCGCGCTGGCCCAGATCAAAAACCGCGACGCCGCCGGCCGCTTCCGCCTGACCGTGGACCTGGTGCGCTGCGAAATCTCCGGCACAGACGGATTCAAGGCGCACTTTGATGTCGATTCGTTCCGACGCAGGTGCCTGCTGGAGGGCC
Source organism: Candidatus Angelobacter sp. (assembly GCA_036380095.1). Lineage (GTDB taxonomy): Bacteria > Acidobacteriota > Terriglobia > Terriglobales > Acidobacteriaceae > Angelobacter. The sequence goes on from DASVFK010000082.1 coordinate 7,157, forward strand.
TGGATGAAATCGGCATGACGTTGCAACACGAAGGGGAGATCGCGGGGTATGAGGCGCGCAACCTTCACCGCCATTGAGACAAGGCATCGAACATCAAGGGCGCGCACCGACGACTGCGCAAAGAAGACTTTAGTCCGGCGCGCCGGAGCCGAGCGTGCCGGACACACGAGTCACGGGCCTCAGCGAGCGTGAGACCGAACGGTCCGCAAGCCGAAGCCTGCTACCAACATCAGCGTGCCCAGAAGTCCGATAAGCGGCAATGGGCTTGCCGTCTGGGGCAACTTCTTGGCCGGCTGTGCCTTGGCCGTCTGTACGGGCTCGGCCGGAGCTGCTGCCGGCGGCGGAGCCGGAGCTTGCTCGATCAAGATGACGCCCACCATCGGCGGCGTGGGTGGCGGAGGCGGCATCTCTCCGGTGACTTTCCTTGTCTGTTCCACCACGTCCGCTGTCGCCTGAGTGAGGACCGTGGCGGAAACTTCCATGCCTTTCTTTAAGTCAAACACGGTCTTTTCCTGGCCATTGATCGTGAACTTCTGGTCCTTGGGAACGTTGTAGGTCTTGGCGTTGCCATCGGCAAGCTGCAACGTGACCGTCTTGGGAGCGTTCACCATCAAGACCCTGCCTTGAATGGTCCTGACTGTGGTTACTACCTCCGGGGTGGTCGTGGTGGTGATGGTGCGTTCCAGCTTCATGCCGGGCTTGAGGTCGTGGACCGAGAGCTCCTTCCCTTCCACGCTGATCCGGGCGCTCTCAGGCACGGTGAAATGCCGCAACTCGCCGCTTTCCATTTTCACGACCAGCTCGTTGCCGGAAACGTAAACTACTTCTCCGCGCTGGACCTGGACCTGAGTTGCTGATGGTCCCTGGACTGCTGTTTGTTGCGTTGTGTCCTGCGCTGCCATGGCCAGGGCAAGAGCAACGCATGCGAATCCCACCGCCAGCAGCCTGTATGTGAAACCTGGTAAAAGGCACTTCATTTCAAAATCCTCCTTAGTCGTTGGTCCGGTGAAATGAGCCGTGCAGTTGTTGCCGATTGCTCTTGGTAAGGGACCTGCCCTGCCAGAAAACCCGGTCAGCCGGCAACAAAAGCCGGTCGCAACCGCTGCTTTTAATGAGGTACGCTGCATGGCGGCGCCTCTCTGTCCCTTGGGGGATGCACCACAGATACAGAGTTGTTTCGTTGAGTCAAACTTACCGCTCACGCATCCCGGGGCCAATCCCGCCAATTACGGTGTTTTCAGCGTGGGAAAGTTTCCCCGTTCGAGAGTTGCTGTGCAATCGGAAAACGGGCCGGCGCGATCAGGAGATGTATTCGCGGATATAGGGGTCTTCCATCCGGGCCAGTTCGTGGCCGGTGCCGTCAAAGATGACTTTGCCGTCGCGCAAGACCATGAAGCTGGTGTGGACGTCGCGCATGGGCTTGCCGTCCACCGGCCTCATGGCGTTGGCCGCGGGATCATAGTAGTGGGTGGCAAGCATGAAGCCATCCTGGAGGCGATGGCTGACGAGCAGGGCGCTGGTCTTGTAAACGTCGCGCTGCTTCATGATGAGTTCGATGATGGTGGTGGAAGTGATGGGGTCGAGACCGCCGGTTGGCGAATCGTAAAGCAGGACTTCCGGCTGGGTGATGACGGCGCGGGCGATGCCCACGCGCCGCCGCATGCCGCCGGAAAGCTCGGAAGGAAGCTTGTTGATGGCGTCTTCCAGTTCCACGAAGCGCAGGGCCTCGCGCACGCGGGCCTCAACTTCCTGCTCCGGCAGCTTGTCTTCCATCAAGCGGAAGGCCACGTTCTCACGCACGGTGAGCGAATCAAACAGCGCGCTTTCCTGGAATACGATCCCGATCTTGCTGCGCAGGTCGAACAGCTCTTGTTCGCGCATCTGCGTGATATCGTGACCCAGCACATAGATGTGGCCGGAGTCCGGACGGACCAGGCCGAGGCAGAGTTTGAGGATGGTGCTTTTGCCCGAACCGGCCACGCCCAGCACCACCTTGGTTTCGCCGCGTTTAAGCTCAAAGGAAACGCCATCCAGCACGGCGAGGTCCTCAAAAGCAAGGTGGACGTCCTCAAACGTAATGGCCTTGTGGACAGTGTCCGGCGAGGGCACGGGCTGGAAAGCAAAGGTGGTCATTGAAAGTACGATGCGCGTATGCGGCACGCGTTCAAGAGCACTATAGCAGAGCGACTCCAGGAGGCGTCAGCGTGATTGTTGTGATTGCACGGACCAGGCGCTACCGATAGAATCTGCTGCGCATGGCTTCCAAACCGGTCTCTGCCCGCAGCGTAATCTTCGGCATAGTCCTTTCCAAGGGACGCATTGAAGCGCTTACCGACGGCATCTTTGCCATCGCCATGACCTTGCTGGTGCTGGAGCTCAAGGTGCCGGAGCTACCCAAATCGATTGGCAGCACAGCATTGTTGCAGCGGCTGTCGGAAACGGGGCCGGCGTTCTTCAGCTTTCTGGTGTCATTTCTCTACTGTGGCGCTTTATGGATCATGCATCACCTGGCGATGCACTTCATCCGCCACCTGCAGTTGGCGCTGGTGTGGATGAACCTGCTGTTCCTGATGTCGGTCTCGGTCCTGCCGTTTTCCTGCGCGCTGCTGGGCCACTTCTTGCGCAACCGCGCCGCGCAGGAGATCTATTTCGCCAATCTGTTTGTATCTGCCCTGTTGTTATTGCTGCAATGGCTGGTGGCACAGCAGAAAGGCCTTATCAACCGGGACGACGCACGCGCGGCCACAGCCATGGGCCAGCGACTCATGGTGTTTCCTGTAGCGCTAGCGGTAGGAATGGGAGTGACCTTGTACCAGCCGATGGCGGGTTTCTACGCTATGGCTGCAGTGCTGCTGGGATTGCGCGCGTGGCAACGGCGGCAGCTTACGACTCCCGAACCGACGCTGCCTTCTTCCTGACTTCGATGCTCAGGCGCTTGATCTTCTGGTTCAGCGTGGAGAGCGGAATGTGAAAGCGGTCAGCGGCCTCCGTCTGGTTCCAATTGCATTTTTCCAGCATGTCCACGATGAGGCGGCGCTCGCAGTCTTCCACGATCTCGAAGAGAGAGGCATCTGGACGATGTTCAAACATCTTGCCGGGCGAACCGCGGCCTACAATGTGGTCCGGCAGCAGATCAATGCCGATGACAGGGGCATTGGAGAGCACCACGGCGCGCTCGATCACGTTTTCCAGCTCGCGCACATTGCCGGGCCAGCCATAGTCCATGAGAGGACGCAAGGCTTCCGGTGAAATCTGGCGAGGCGGCTTGCCATTTTCGGTGGAGAACTTGGCGAGGAAATGAGTCACCAGAAGAGGAACGTCCTGGGGACGGCTGCGCAGCGGCGGCAGGTCAACGGTAATCACGTTGAGCCGGTAGAATAGGTCTTCGCGGAACTTGCCTTCGCGCACCAGAGTTTTGAGATCGATATTGGTGGCGGCAATCACGCGCACATCGACCTGGACCTCATGAACTCCGCCCAGGTGCATGAATTTGCGGTCCTGGAGCACGCGCAAGATCTTGGACTGGGTTTCCAGGCTCATGGTGCCGATTTCGTCCAGGAAGATAGTGCCGCCGTCAGCCACTTCAAACAGGCCCTTCTTGGACGAGATGGCGCTGGTGAATGCTCCTTTTACGTGACCGAAGAGCGTGGATTCCAGCAAGTCCGCGGGCATGGAGCCGGTGTTGACAGGAACAAAGGGCTGGTTCTTGCGCGGCGAATTGGCATGGATGGCCTTGGCAATCAGCTCCTTGCCGGTGCCGCTTTCACCCTGGATCAGGACGGTGGAGCGGCTGGAGGCAACCTGGCTGACGAGATCGAAGATGCGCAGCATGGGCTCGCTCTTGCCCACAATTTCGGCAAACGAATAACGTTCCTTGAGGGCGCGTTTCAGCTGCTGGTTTTCCACTTCCGCCCGGCTGCGCGCCACCGCAATGCGCACGTCCGCCAGCAGTTTCTCGTTGTCCCATGGCTTTTGAATGAAATTGGTTGCGCCGCCCTGTATGGCGCGTACGGCATTGTCCACGGTGCCATAGGCAGTGATCATGATTACGGCAAGCTGAGGATCGCGGTTGCGGATCTCCGCCAGAACTTCCAGGCCATTGCGATCGGGCAAGGCGAAGTCCAGCAGCACCAGGTCAAACGGCGTTTCCGCCAGATGGGCCAGGCCTTCTTCGCCGGTCTCAGCGGAAGAAACGGTATAACCTTCAAATTCGAGCAGCGTCTCCAGCGATTCGCGAATCGCCACCTCATCGTCGATGATGAGTATGGAGCCGATGCCTGGTCCGGCAGCGGGCGTCCTGCTCAAAACAGCAACTTCAGACATTGACGGCCTTCCTCAGCGGGAACTCGAGATAAAACTTTGTTCCTTTGCCAGGCGCGGAATCCACGCGAATCTGTCCCGCATGCTCCTGGATGATCCCGTACGTGACCGAAAGACCCAGCCCGGTCCCGCGCGATTGTCCTTCACGGGGCGAGGTCTTGGTGGTGAAAAACGGGTCGTAGATTCTGTTGACGTGTTCGGGGGCGATGCCGCTGCCGGTATCGCTGATGTTCACCTGGACGCACGATCCGTTCGAGGTCTGGATGTGGAGCGTCCCGCCGACGCCGGCCATGGCGTCGCGCGCGTTCAGGAAGAGGTTCAGGAACACCTGCTGCAGCTTGCCGGCATTGCCGTGGATGGGCGGCAGGCCGGAATAGAGCTCGGTTTCAACCTTGATGCCCGAGGTCTTGAACTGGTGCTCGAGCAGCGCGAGCGTCTCGGTGACGATGCGGTTCAAATCCACGTCATTGAATTCGGTGGCGCTGGTGCGGGAGAAATTCAGCAGGTTGTTCACGATCTCCGAGGCACGGAAGGTCTGGCGCGTGATCTTGTCCAGCAGCGACGACAGCTTGGCGTCGTCTTTGATCTGCTTGGTAAGCATCTGCGCGTAGCTGGAGATGACGGCCAGAGGCGTGTTGACTTCATGCGCCACGCCCGCGGCCAGCAGGCCGATGGAAGAAAGCTTCTCCGCCTGCGTGAGCTGTGACTCCAGCTCGATGCGGTCCGTGATGTCATCCACGATAATCAAGCGGCCAATCACGCTGAACTTCTTGGTGACCAGCGGAGCAATGGCGATGTTGGCGGAGCGGGAGTCGCCGCTGGGTGTGGTGAGCCGGAATTTGTACAGGTTGTGGATCCCCGGGTTCTGGCGCACGCGATAGAACTCTTCCATGAAGGCCGCGGGGAAAACCTCGCTCAGCCGCCGGCCCAGCACGTCCGCGCGCGGCATGGCATACATCACTTCCATCTGCGAGTTCCAGGATTCAATGCGGTCTTCCAGGTCCACGGCCAGTACGCCTACGCTGATGGATTCCACAATGTTTTCGTTGAATTCCTTCAGCCGCTCGTACTCGCTGGCCTTTTCTTCCAGCGAGGCGTACAGTCGCGCGTTCTGGATGGCAATGCCGATGTAGCCGGCCAATGTTTCCAGCAGCTCCACATCTTCGCTGGAGAGGAAGTCGCCGGCGCTGGTTTTGCCCACGCCCAGGACGGCGCTGATGCGGTTCTGCACCAGACAAGGAATGTAGTAGTTCAGGTTCAGCTTGGCGATGGTCTCCCGCGCGGTCACGCTCTCGCGCAGGGCCTTGCGGGTATTGTCAAAGAAGCGGTGGCCCTGATAGTGCTCCGGCCCTTCCACCACCAGGAAACGCAAATCCAATGGGCCGGCTGAGCTGTAAGAAATGCCGAACGACTTGACCATGTCAAACGGGTTCTTCTCGTCGCCCGTGGCCAGGAAGATGGCAATCCTTTCCACGCCCAGCGTGCGCGAGAGGCGGTCAATCACCGAGGTGAGCATGGTGCTCAGGTCGGTTTCCGAGTTGAGCTCGCGGCCGAACTCAATCAGCGTGCGCCGGTAGTCATAGCGATTGCGGTAAAAGAAGCGGTCCACACGCTCCTGGAACCAGTTTTTCAGCGGCTCAAAAACCAGCGCGGTGATGATGATGGCGGCGACCAGCCCGGCCGTCCCAGCACTGGGCAATTTGGCGTGGACAGCTTCCGCCAGGCTGCCGATCACGAAGAAGTACGCGCCCACAATCGCCGCGGTGGCCAGCGTATAGGCCACGCCGCGCTTGAAGATCAGGTCCACGTCCATCAAACGGTAGCGGACAATGGCATAGCCGAAGGTGAGCGGCAAAAACACCAGCGAGAGCACTGAAGCCTTCATCACCGGCGTGGCGAGCGCGCCGAAAAGGTAAGGCACCACGTAAAGCAGCGTATACGGCGCAATGGCCAGAACCGTGCCGCGCGAGATCCATTTCATCTGCTCACGTTGCAGCGGGGTATTGGAGCGGTTATAGCTGTTCCACAGGACTGCGGCCGCGATCATGAAATACGCGGCCATGTACAGCATCTCCAGCCGTCCCAAGTTCCACTCCAACAGGGCGCTGGCTTCATACTGCGTGCGCGCAATAATGCGGATGGCCAGTACCACGGCCCCAGGCACATAAACGAGCGCCGCCATCCACGGACGCCTCGCCAGCCGGCGCCGCGGTTCCGGGAAGGTCAAGGCAAAATGGAGAAACAGCGCAGGCTGCAGCATCCAGGCCACGATGTTCGACCAGTAAATAATCCAGTCAAACGTATTCAGCTTGCCCGTGTAATGAAATGAGTAAAGGACGAAAGAAACCAGGCAGAAGATGTAAAAGTGCGTGGACTTGGGCGCGGTCCAGCGGCGGAACAAGACGTAAATGCCGATGCCGAGATAGATCAGCGCGATGAGCCGCTGGCCTGAATACAGCGAGCGGTCCATGGCCGCCAGCACCAGGCTGAGTCCTTCCACCACGGTTCCGCCGCGCTTCAGGTCGTACGTGACCTGGGACCAGGCGCCGGCGTGGTAAAGCCGCCGCTCTAACGCGGCCACTGTTTTGATCTTGGCTTCCGTTGCAGGGTGCGTCGGAAGACCGGAAGGCTTGATTCCGGGGTGCTTCTCCGCAGGCTTGGCGCCCGGCAGATCATCTTTGGGTTCAGAAATGTTCAGTAGCTGGTCACCGACTTTGATTCCGGCCCGCTCACCCGGTCCGCCGGGAACCAGCCGCGCGGCCACCAGGCCGCCATCCTTCTCCACCCACCAGACTCCATCTTCCGGTGGAACGAACTGGCTCTCTTTCTGGAAGTTGATGAAAGCAAAGATGATCGTTGCCAGCGTAATCAAGGACAACGCGACCGCGGAAATACGGACTTGCGACTCTTTATCCATCCGATGACTCGCAAAGCTGCGGGTTCCCTCACCTCGCTTTGCGAGCTTCCCTGGACTGGATTGAAGCAAATCAGATGCCATGAGATCAGTCGTTCCGCATACACTTAAGTGCTGCGTTTACTTATGCTTAGATGATTATACCTGGGCAGAGCAGATAAAGCTACCAAAAATGGAATTGTAGTCTTAGATTTTGTATTCCTGGTAGCTCGACTGCCCTGCATTTTGTGCAAAGGCATGTTTGTCTTTTGGGCGATTAGCCAAGATGAAGTCCGTGGCGGGCCTGCGAACGCAAGAGGCAAAAAAGTGCGGGACGCTTGAAGAAACGTCCCGCAAACAGAAGCGACAGAGGCGATATCAATCCAATTGGAGGCGACTGGGCGGTCACTGGTTGCCCCGCAGAAAAACTTAACTTTGCTCGTTTGGGGGCAAGAATGGGCGACTCTGCCCGGTTCAGCACCCGGAAGGGCACAACCATCTGGATGCCGGGATTTCTGCATTCGAGGGCACAAGCTGTGGGAAACTAAAAGTACAAGGTGCCCGATCGGCTGCGTTCTTCGGGAGCATGAGATCCCAGGCACGCCAAAAAATCGGTACTCCTCATCGAAGCATGCTGAACGCGCTCAAAAGCTTTTGGGCCGGGCTGGACAGCGAAGCCTGGCTGCGCTTCTTTATGGCTGTGGCCGGGCTGGCGCTGGCCTTTACGGCTGCTGTGTTCTCCTCGGCTGCGCGCGACGCCGGCAACATGACGGCCACGGCCATCTTCGCTTCACTGGCCCTGTTGCTCTCCGGCCTGGTATCAGTCACCACTGTGCCGTACCTGGCACGGAGGGTCGTCGCCGCGCGGGTAAGAGAGGCCTTGCACTATGAACTTACGCGCGAAGGCATGGCCTATCTGGGAATGGCCCTGGTGATCGGCATTGCCGCGCTGAATACGGGAAACAACCTTCTCTTTATCGTGCTGGCGGCGATGCTGGCCGCCATCGTGGTATCAGGCCTGGCTTCCGCCGCGGTACTGCGCGGGCTGGAACTTGAGGTGCTGATGCCACGCAACGCCTTTGCCGGACGGGTGGTTGCGGTACACGTTCGCGTGACCAACCCCAGGCTGTGGTTCCCAGCGTTTTCCGTGAAAGTGATGTCGCCGGCAGAGGAAAAAAAGAAGAGCCCGGGCTGGGAGTGGCAAAAGACGCAGTTCATCTTTCCCAAGAAGCGGAGATGGCTCAAGCTGCCCGACTACACGCTGCGGCGCAAGACTCCTCCCGCGCGCAAGCACAAGGTACTCACGCGTCCGGTCTATTTTCCTTTTGTCAGCGCGCGCAATGCCGGGGACATGCAAGTGGACCTGGTGTTCCCGCGCCGCGGCCACTACTCGCAGGACGAATTCAATCTGGCCACGCGCTTTCCGTTTTCCTTTCTCATCAAGAGCAAGAAAGTACGCATGGAGCGCGAACTGCTGGTCTATCCCGCGCTGCTGGACCAGGACAACCTGCTGGATATCCTGCCCATGATCACCGGCGAGTTCGTTTCCTATCTCAACGGTCGTGGCAGCGAACTCTACCGCATCCGCGAGCACACGCCGCAGGACCCGGCGCGCTACATCGACTGGAAAGCCACGGCCAAGACCGGCACGCCCAAGATGCGCGAATTCTGCCGCGAAGACGAGCGCCGCCTCCGCCTGGTGTTTGACAATTGCGAACCCGGCCACATCACCCCGGCGCAATATGAGTACGGGGTTTCCCTGGCGGCCACGCTGGCCGTGCACTTTGCGGAAGAAAATGTGGAGCTTTCCTTTGCCGGCTCGGCCTATCCTGGCGGCATGGGCCTGCCGGATTTTCTGCGTTATCTCGCGCTGATCCAGCCAACACACAATCCCGAATCTGTACTGGAATTTCTGCCCGTGTCCTCCGATTACAACGTCATCGTCACCGCGCGCACTCCGGGGACGCTGCCCAGTTCACTGTGGTTCAGCTCGTACGTGATCTACATGCAGCAGATGGCGTGAACGAGAATCGCCGTGATCGCCGTCATCGCACGGAATCGCCGTGATCGGAACATCATCCGCGACCATCGGCGCAAATCCGCGGTATAGCTTTGGCGCCGGTTCGCCTCATCTAGATCAGTGCTATCTGTGTTTATCAGTGGTAAGGTTCTGTTCGTGGGTCTTTTTCAGCCACTACCGGAGCCTGAACAAGACAAGGGCCGCCGTCCTCTCGCCGACCGCATGCGTCCGCGCACGCTTGACGAGTTCGTGGGCCAGGAAGACATTCTTGCTCCGGGCAAGCCGCTGCGCCTGCAGATTGAGCGCGACGATCCCGGCTCTATCATCTTCTGGGGCCCGCCCGGCTCGGGCAAGACCACGTTGGCCAAGATCATCGCCCACATGACCAAGGCCGAGTTCATCGAGTTCTCTGCGGTGCTCTCCGGGATCAAAGAAATCAAGCAGGTGATGGCCGACGCGGAAAAGGCCCGCGCCTATGGCACACGAACCATCCTGTTCGTTGACGAAATTCACCGCTTTAATCGCGCCCAGCAGGACGCTTTTTTGCCCCACGTGGAGCGCGGCAACATACGGCTGATCGGCGCCACCACGGAGAACCCGTCATTTGAGATCAACGGCGCGCTGCTCTCGCGCTGCCGCGTGTACATCCTGAAGCAGCTCACCGAAGAAGAGATCGTTGCCTTTCTGCGCCGCGCGCTCGCAGACCCTGAGCGCGGCCTGGGCAAGTTGAAGCTGCGCGCCGATGACGAAGTCTTGCGATTGATTGCGGCCTATTCTTCCGGCGATGCCCGCGCTGCCTACAACGTTCTGGAAGTGGCCGCAGCCACGGCAGGGGAAAACGGCGCGATTACCGAGCAGATAATCAAGGACACGCTGCAGAAGCGGGTCCTGCTCTACGACAAGTCCGGCGAAGAGCACTACAACCTGATCTCCGCTTTGCACAAGTCGGTGCGCAACAGTGACGTTGACGCCGCGCTCTACTGGCTGGCGCGAATGCTGGAAGCCGGCGAGGACCCGCTCTACATCGCACGCCGCGTGGTGCGCATGGCCTCAGAAGATATCGGGCTGGCCGCACCGGAAGCGCTCAACGTCTGTCTGGCCGCCAAAGACGCCATTGATTTTCTGGGCATGCCGGAAGCGAACCTCGCTTTGGCTCAGGCTGTTGCGTATCTCGCTTTGGCGCCCAAGTCCAACGCGCTCTACACCGCATACGGCAAAGTCCTCGAAGACGTGGAAAAGACCGCCGCGGAGCCGGTGCCGCTCCATATTCGCAACGCGGTCACGGCGCTGATGAAGCAGGTTGGCTACGGCAAGGGCTACCAGTACGCGCACGACCTTGAATCCAAAGTCGCCGACATGGAGTGCCTGCCGGACAACCTGCGCGGACGGCGGTATTACCATCCCACGCAGGAAGGGCGCGAGAAAGTGCTGGCCGAGCGGCTGGAAGAGATCAGGCGCAATCGGGAAAAGGCAAAAGCTTCAACCGCAAAGGACGCAAAGGGACGCAAAGGTTAGTCTGGCCAAGCTCAAAACTTCACCACAGATGGCACTGATGAACGGATCTCCGCTGATCTTCTAAAAAATCATCAGTGCAATCTGTGTGATCAGCGGTGAGGGTTTCCTCCCACGGGCATTCCTTGTCTGCGCTAATCCGCGCAAATCCGCGGTAGCGTCTTGCTGTTACCGGAACCGCGCCCGATGCTCCTTCAAAATGCACTTATCCATCACCACGAAGATCCCTGCCTTGCGCGCCTTTGCCGCAGCTTCTTCATGGACCACGTCTTCCTGCAGCCAGATCGCCGGCAGTTTCAGACGGATGGCTTCTTCAACAATCTCGGGAACAAATTCCGAGCGGCGGAAGACGTCCACGATGTCGATCTTTTCTTTCACGTCAGCCAGTTGGGCCACGGCTTTTTCGCCCAGCGCGCCACGGATGAGAGGATTCACCGGAATGATCCTGTAACCCACGCTCTGCATGTAGGCGGAAACGCCGTAACTCGCGCGCAGAGGGCTATCAGAGAGTCCCACCACGGCGATGGTCTTGGCGGTCTTCAGCAATTGTCCAATATCGTCAGTCGGGCTTGATTTCACTGGGCTGTCCTGGGCGCATAGTAACAAGCGGACAGTAAATCGTCCAGAAATTGAAGAGATAGAGCCATCCCAGTCTTGGTGCAGCCCGTAACCTCAGCGGCTCAAGCCGATCTGTTCGGCAGTGTTTCCGCAGGCCTGAAGGCCTGCTCCACCCGTATGGGATACCGCAACTGCACGAACCGCTCTAGTTAAGGTTACTCTTTCGTCTTGCCGCCGCTCAGCGCCTTCTCGCGGTAGAGCTTTTGCGCCACCACGCGGATGGTTTCAGGAACGTTTCTGCTGCGCTGCAGGGTCTTGAGGTCGTACACCATCAGGTTTCGCACCAGGGTGAGCGAGATCTCCACCGGCGTCTTGGGGTTGTTGACCAGGTTGCGCTGCACCGCATAATTCTTGATGAAGCGCCGGTTGCGTACGATTTCGCGCAAAACGTTCTCGTGCACGTTGCGGGCCGAGGCAAAAGTCTCCACCTCGGGGTCCGTCAGTTTGGGGGAAGACAGTACCGCGTTCTGCACTACGCGCGCGTTGTCTCGGATCAGGATCAAGCGCTCCTCTTTGTTGCCGATGAATGCGGTCTTGACCCGTTCGGCCACGCTCATGTTTGCGATCTTCTGCAGGAGCGTCATCTTTTTTTCTTCTTCTTGGCGCGCCGCTCTCTGGTTCTGGGCCGCGAGCGCTGCCACCGCCAGCTTTTCTGCGGCCGATGGTTCTTGCGGCGCGGCTTCCCCCGGGACTTGGGGGCCCTCAGAAGCGCCTGCTGCAGCCGCGGAAGCCTTTTCCTGCTCGGCCTCCTCATCAGGGACCGCGAGCGCAAACGCCTTGCCTTCTTCAGCGGCGAGCTCGCCGGCATGCTGCTCCACCCAGGCGCGATGGGCCGCAGCGTCCTCGGTGTCGGACTCAGCAACGTCCGCGACAGCCGTGGAGGTCTCCTGTTCCCCGGTCAGCTCGCGCAACTCCGCCGGCGTGAGACGATGGTTGGTGCTTAAGGCCTCAATCACGGCGGGCGAGCTGCGCGCGCGTGGGCTGGCCAGCAACATGCTCACGATCTCGCGCGGCGCGGTGGCGGCCATCTCCATCAATAACTCCTCTGCAATCGCCGGGTTCTCGATCAGCGCCGGCATCAGCACGGGACGCCGGTTTTGCTCCGCCCAGAAATATCCCAGCACCTCCGGCGGCGATGATGAGCTGGCGACGCACTCGGTGGCCGAAACCGGGTCCCAGCCCGCGAGCGTCATCTTGGCGTCCTGTGCAAAAATCGGATTCTGCGCGAGGTAAACCAGGATCTCGAGCATCTCCCCCGCCGGGAGCGGCAGCGCGCCTTTGGCTGCGGTGCGTATCACCGCGGCGGGCAAAGCGTTGCGCTTGATCATCTCGAGAATTGAAGACATGCTGTTTCGTTTTACTTCGTGGCCCCGTTGTCTCCGCCCAGATTGCGCCTGGCCAGCAGGTACGAGCGGATGAACGGCTCCAGGCCGCCATCCAGCACGCGGTCCACGTCGCCTACCTCCACTTTCGTGCGATGGTCCTTGATCAACCGGTAAGGATGCAGCACGTACGAGCGTATCTGCGAGCCAAAGTCGATGTCCAACTTGGAATCCTCCACTTTTTTCGTGGCTGCACGCTTTTTTTCCAGCTCATACTCATAGAGCTTGGAACGCAGGACTTTGAACGCCTTGTCACGGTTCTTGTGCTGCGAGCGCTCGTTCTGGCAGGCCACCACGATGCCAGTGGGAATGTGCGTAATGCGCACCGCAGAATCCGTGGTGTTCACGTGCTGGCCGCCCTTGCCGCCGGAGCGGTAAGTGTCCACGCGGATGTCTTCCGGCTTGATATCGATCTGGATGGAGTCGTCAATTTCCGGCGAGACGAACACGCTGGCAAACGACGTATGTCTCCGGCTCTGCTGGTCGAAAGGCGAGATGCGCACCAGGCGATGCACGCCGATCTCGCTGGTGAGCAGGCCGTAGGCGTAATCGCCGTTCACCGTGAAGGTGGCCGACTTGATGCCGGCTTCTTCGGCCGGCTGGTGCTCGATCATCTCCGTCGAGAAACCCTGGCGTTCCGCCCAGCGCAGGTACATGCGCAGCAGCATCTCCGCCCAATCCTGTGACTCCGTGCCGCCGGCGCCGGGATGGATAGTGACGATGGCGTTGCGCACGTCGTTTTCACCGGAGAGCATGGTCTGCGTCTCCAGCCTCTCGGCGATGTCGCGCAGCTCGTCGATTTCCTTCTTCAGGTCATCGGTAACGGCTTCGCCTTCGCGCGCCAGGTCAAAGTACGCAGTGATGTCGTCCACACGGCGGGCCAGGCCTGTGTCCATGGCCAGAGAAGCTTCCAGCCGCTTGCGCTGGCGCATGAGCACCTGCGACTTCTCCTGGTCAGACCAGACGGCCGGATCAGCAATCTTCTTTTCTATGTCAGCTAATTGGACGCGCAGGGAGTCCGCGTCAAAGATAGCTCCGCAGGTCCGTCACTTTCTGGCGGACGGCCGAGTATTCGCGTTCCAGTTCTTCTACCAACATGTCGTTTACACCGGGCGGGCTTCAATCAAAGTGCGCGCTCGAATACGGGTGCGCAGGAAGACCGCTAGTATTGAGATTACCACACAAATCCAGGCGAAAACATCGCCGTTGCGCACATAGAAGGTGCTTTCAATCAAGGGCGCAAAGGGGACGGTAATGGCCGTGCGGACATTGCGCGGCGCGGCCTTCACCACGCGCCCGTATGGGTCAATGGACGCCGTGATCCCGCTGTTGGTGGCGATCAGCAGCCAGCGATGGTTCTCAATGGCCCGCATCCGAGCCATCTGCATGTGTTGGTACGGAGCACCCGTCTCCCCGTACCAGCCGTCGTTGGAGATGTTAACGAGCACCTGCGCGCCGTTCGCCGTGAACTGCCGCACCTCGTCCGGGAAAATGGACTCGTAGCAGATCGCCACGGAGACCTTCGTGCCGTTCAGGTCAAACACGTGGCGGTCCGTGCCGCGGGCAAAGTCGCCGACTTCACGCGTGAGCTTCTCGGCAAAAAACAAAACTTCCTTGAAGGGCACGTACTCGCCGAAAGGAACCAGGTGGATCTTGTCATAGTGGCCCAGAACCTGGCCATGCGGGTCCATCACCAGCGCCGAATTCAGGAGCTGCGGCGCCTGCCCAGGTTTGTTTTCCAACACGCCCACGCTGCCGACGACGAGGAATGAGTTCGTGTCACGGGCCATCGTCGTAAGCCAGGGTTGCAGCCGCGGGTCGTTGATAAAAAAGGGAGCGGGCGATTCCGGCCACACGATCAGCCCGGGACCTTCCTGTGACCGCGGCTGCTTTCGTTCATTCACGCTGAGCAGCGCCAGCGAGCCGATGGTCTGGTCAAAAAACTGCGGCGTCCACGCCGCCTGGTCCAGCACGGGGACGTTCTCTTGCACCAGCACAGCTTCCCGGGTAGCGGCGAATGGGTCTGCTTTAGCGAACACGCCCATCTGCAGCGCGATGGCCGCTGCGCACGCGGAAACCAGCAGGTTGATGCGGCGCTGGCCATAGAGCAGCAACGCCGCCGCAAAAGCGCAGTTCACCAGCATCACGGCGAAGGAAAGGCCGTAAACGCCGGTGACTTCGGCGATGCGCGCAAAGGGAACATTATCGATCTGCGCGCCGCCCAGCGGGAGCCAGGGATCGCCAATCACGCGGTCGCGAAAAAACTCCAGCGCCACCCAGAAAAACGGGGCCAGAAACAGCGGCTTGCGGTTTCCCAGCGAGGACCGGCGCGCCATCAGTACCACCAGCAAGGCAAACGCACCGTGGTGCAGGCCCATGTAAAGACAAAACGCCAGAGTGATCAGCGCGGAGGCCACGGCGTTCAGATTGCCGTACCCGTTCATCACCGGATAAATCCAGTAGCTGGTGCCCAGGTACCAGACGATACCGCTGGCCCATCCGATCAGGAATCCTTGCCCCAGTGTAAAGGGCCTGAGCGAGCGGCCTTCGGCGTCCACCAGTTCGCCTTCCCCTCCGCGGCCGCGCAGCAAACCATAGATCAGGGGCGCGACGGCAATCCAGCAAAGCACGTAAAGCCCGGCTTTGGGAAAAACAAGGATCTGCAGTCCGCTAGAGACAAGCGCCAGCACCCAGGCTCTGGTTGGAATGTTGCGCACCGAGAGAAATTTTAGCAAACCGGGGGTGGCAGGCCAGTTGGTATGCCGCCGTGTCATTGTGCCGGGGTGGGCAATCAGCTTTTCCAACCGCCTGATTGCCGCCTCCCACCAGCCGATCTCCCGATGACCCGATGGTCCGATTCTTTGTGGCAGGAATCTTCTTTCTTTGAACTGCCCGCCCGCAGGGACTACAATGGCTCTCGTGGATTTCGTGGTTCATTATCTTCTGCCGGTATTCAAATGGCTCTTTGTTGCCGGGCTGCTGGGCGCGGTGCCGGTGATTATCATCACCGCCGTCAAGACAGCCGAGAGCATCTTTGAAGAAGACGAGCCGGCGCGAGACCACAAGGGTTAATAGGAGAAATTTGAGGCTCGAGCACGGCCCTGCCGGGCACGCATGATGCCTGGGAGTGGCCGTTCTTATTTTTCGCAATGTCTTCAGGTTCTGGCGTAGTCCCTCCACAAACGAACAGGGTGCGCATCGTGGTTGCGACCTCGGTGATGCTTACCTTTATCTCGTACTGGCGCGCCGCGGCCATCGTGCTCAACGATCTTGGCTCTTCCGCGTTTTATGCCGGAGGCATCGCCGAGCAGGCCGTGGGCAAGTCGGCGCCGTGGTTCATCCTGGGCGTGATGCTGTTCGCCTTTGCCGTACGCTCGGTTTACGTGGAGAGCTGCTCCATGTTCACGCGCGGCGGCGTATACCGCGTGGTGAAGGAAGCGCTGGGCGGGACCTTCGCCAAGATCAGCGTTTCCGCCCTGATGTTCGACTACATCCTCACCGGCCCCATCTCCGGTGTTTCCGCCGGCCAGTACATCGCCGGCCTGATCAACGAACTGTTCGCCTTTGCCGACCTGCATGGCTGGGTCCCACGGGCCATGCATGCGATGTTTAACGGCACCCCGCATATCAACGAAAACCACGCGGCCGCCGCCTTTGCCCTGCTCGTGACCCTGTACTACTGGTGGGAGAACACCAAGGGCATCGAGGAATCCAGCGACAAAGCGCTGCGTGTCATGCAGATCACTACCGTCATGGTGGTGATCCTGTTGGTGTGGGCCATCTATACCGTGTTGCGCAACGGCGCCGCGCTGCCGCCGCTGCCCGTGCCGGAGAACCTGAAGTTCAGCAGTGAAGCACTGGGCTGGCTCAAGGACATCAACGTGGGCAAGACGCTCGGCCTGCTCGGGATCATGATTGCCTTTGGCCATTCCGTGCTGGCCATGAGCGGCGAAGAGTCGCTGGCGCAGGTGAACCGCGAGATCGCCAGCCCCAAGCTGCGCAACCTGAAACGCGCCGCCCTGATCATCGCCATCTTCAGCTTCGTCTTCACCGGCATCGGCTCCCTGCTGGCGGTAATGATCATCCCCGACGAGGTCCGGGTCTCCATCTACAAGGACAACCTGATCTCCGGCATGGCCATGTACATGATCGGCCCCAAGGTGCTCAGGCTGGTGTTCCGCGTCTTTGTGGTGGTGGTGGGGTTCCTGATTCTCTCCGGGGCCATCAATACCTCGATCATCGGCTCCAACGGCGTGCTCAACCGCGTTTCTGAAGACGGCGTACTCACCGACTGGTTCCGCCGGCCGCATCGCAAGTACGGCACCAGCTATCGGATCATCAACCTGATCGTCGGCCTGCAAATCATCACCATTCTGGCCAGCCGTGGCGACGTCTACATGCTGGGTGAAGCGTACGCCTTCGGCGTGATCTGGAGTTTCACGTTCAACTCGCTGGCCATGCTGGTGCTGCGCTTCAAGTACAAAGGCGAGCGCGGCTGGCGCGTCCCCCCGAACATCAAGATCGGCGGCATTGAAATCCCGGTGGGGCTGCTTTCCGTGTCCATGGTGCTGCTGGCCACTGCGGTGGTGAACCTCTTTACCAAGCAGGTGGCCACCGTGGCCGGACTGTTTTTCTCGGCTTCGTTTTTTGCCATCTTCACCATTTCAGAGCGCGTGAACAAGCGCAAGTTCGCCCACGCCGAACACAAGATGAAAGAGCACTTCCAGCTCGAGCACCAGGAGACCATCGGGCGCGAGGCCGTGCAGGTCCGTCCCGGCAACATTCTGGTGACTGTGCGCGACTACAACACGCTCAACCATCTGAGCTGGGCACTGGAAACCACGGACACGCGCGAGCAGGACGTGGTGGTGATGGAGGCACGCCTCACCGGCTACGGCAGCGCCGAGTACGACCTGGCCATGGAACAGATCTTCAGCGACTACGAGCAGACCCTGTTCACGAACGCTGTCTCCGTCGCTGAACGCCAGGGCAAAACCATCTCCCTGCTGGTTGTGCCCGCGCGCGATGTTTTTTCCGCCATCGTGCAAACCGCCAACTCGCTGGAATCTTCCGGCGTGGTCTCCGGCCTCTCCAGCAAGATGACCGGAGAAGAGCAGGCCTTCCGCCTGGGCCAGGCCTGGGAAGCCATGCCTGAACCCAAGCGCCAGTTCGTCTTCCTGGTGGTCCGCCCCGACAATACGGCGGAAACTTACCGCATCGGCCCGCACACCCCCACCATGAAGACGGAGGACGTGCAACTGGTCCACAAGATCTGGCTCGATATCAAGAAGCACGGGGACACCGAACACATCCACCACTCAGACATCGTGACCCTGGCGCTCACCCGGCTGGCCAAGGACTATAACCTGGACAAAGATGACGTGCTCAAGACCCTCAAGCGAGGGCCCCGCACTCCCATGCCAAAGCCCTCGAACTTCATGCGCGAACCCGATACCGAAGAACCAGGAACCCACGGCGACGGCAAACGCGAACGCCCCATGCCGCCGGTGACGGGCCCAAGGTAAGTTCTTTGGCAGTAGTCCCTTTTCCTTAACCCTCCCCTGCTCCGCCCTTGCCCTGCTTTGAGGTGGATTCTCTCTCGCTTCAAGGC
>DASVFK010000083.1:0-13912 GCA_036380095.1 Candidatus Angelobacter sp.
TTGCCGAAGATGGCGCCGATGCCGCCGGTGGCGACGATGAGCGCGTCGGCCGGGAATGTGCGGACTTCCATGGTGCGCAGGTCCATGGCGCAGATGCCGCGGCAAATTCGTTCGTTATCCAGCACCGCGCTGAGGAACTCCCAGTGCTCATACTTCTTCACCCGGCCTTCGGATTCATAGCGGCGCACTTGCTCATCGAGCGCGTAGAGAAGCTGCTGGCCGGTGGTGGCGCCGGCAAACGCAGTCCTGTTGTAGAGCGTGCCGCCGAAACGGCGGAAGTCGAGCAGGCCTTCCGGCGTGCGGTTGAAGGGAACGCCCATGCGGTCCAGCAAATCGATGATCCCCGGCGCTGCATCACACATGGCTTTGACCGGAGGCTGGTTGGCCAGGAAGTCGCCGCCATAGATGGTGTCGTCAAAGTGCTGCCAGGGAGTGTCGCCCTCGCCCTTCAGGTTCTTGGCCGCGTTGATGCCGCCCTGGGCGCAGACGGAGTGCGAACGCTTGACCGGGACCACGGAGAACAGGTCCACATTGCCACCGGCTTCGGCGATCTTGATGACCGCCGCCAGCCCGGCGAGCCCGCCGCCAACTACGATGATTCTAGGATTCGTTGCCATGGATACCATTTGGTAATTGGGTAATTTGGTAATTGTGTAAATTGAATCGTTTTCCTTCGCCAAGCTCAGAGTCACGCCCCTCAACCCGGCTCAATTACCCAATTACTCAATTACTAATTCTTGTCGTCTGCTCCACCGCCGGCGACTTCTCCTGGATATTCTTCCAATGGTCGCGCCACTCAGGACGAAAGAAAGCCGACATGGTTGCCATTCCAACGGCGATGAATGTGAGTGCCAGCACCGTGCACGCCCGGCCCATCCACTTGCGTGAAGTCTCACTGACGGTGATGCCCCACTTGGCGCAGAACAGATATAGACCGTAAGCGAAATGCCATGAAGCCGCCGTGATCCCGATCACGTAGAGCGCTCCTGCCCACCAAACCTGGAGCTCCGTTTGCACTTTTGCAAACGCAGCATCCGGGTGCTCCAGCAAGTGTGTGCCGGTAAAGCGCATGGTGTACGTATGCCAGATGATGTAGGCGAAGGCAATGGCCCCGGTCCAGCGCTGCGCCGCGTACATGAAGTTGCCCGCCCAGGGATAGTCGCTCACATTCGACTCTCCGCGCCACCATATATAGAAGCCATAAAGCGAGTGGTAGAGCAGCGGAACGTATATGCCGAAGATCTCGAGAAACAGGACAAAGGGCAGTCCGCTCAAAAACTTGACCTGGTCGGCGTAGGCATGTGGGCCGCGGGTGGCGAATGCGTTGGAGATGAAGTGCTCCACCAGGAACGCCCCCACGGGAACAATGCCGCTCAGCGAATGCAGCCGCCGCCAGAAGAATGAACGACCTTGTCCGGCGCGGACCGGGGGCACACCGCGCCCTACGGGAGAAACAACGCTAGCCATCAACTTCTCTCCGCTCCTTGCGGGAATCAAATTGCTCAGGCAAACCTTTTATTATGCGTCTCTCTGTGGCCAAAATCAAACTGTTCAAAAGGAAATTTGCGGGACCGTACGACTCGTTTGCGCTGGATTTCATGCAAGGCGTTCCACCAGCACCAGGGTCTGGTCGTCCTGGGGCTCGAGGTTGCCGCAGAAGGCTTCGAGGTCAGCGACGATCGCTTTCGCCGGATCGGGAGACAGCAGGTGTTGTTTGACGCGCTGGAGTCCGAATTCTTCGTGTTCCAGGTTCTCCGCTTCACTGATCCCATCCGTGAGAATGCAGAGGCGCGAGCCTGGAGGAAACGGCAATTCCACAGTGTGGAAGCCGGCATCCGGCAGCAGGCCAACTGGCAAGTCCCCGTCCTCCACCTGGAGGACGCTTCCATCCTTCAACACCAGGGCGGGAACGTGGCCGCAGTTGACCAGGTGCAACGTATTGTCACGCCGGACCTGGGCGGCCAGCAGCGTGGCGTACTTCTGGCCACCGACGCGTGAACACAGAAAGTTGTTCACTACGGAAGCGGCGTCCACCAGGGCCGTCCCGCTGGAAATCTGCGCATAAAACATGCCATGGATTACTGAGGCCAGCAGCGCCGCGGAAATTCCTTTGCCGGAAACATCCACGACAATAGCGGTCAGCGCTTCGGGCGTGACATGAATGTCAAAGAAATCGCCGCCAATCTCCTTGCAGGGGGTGCTGTGCCCCCTGGCCCAGGCAATGTCTGACATGACCTCATGCTGGGAGGTCAGACTGCGTTGGATGGAAGCCGCGATGGCCATTTCCTGCCGGTATTGCAGTTGCTCCTGTTCGGTTTCCACCAGGCGAGCGCTTTCCAGCACGGCAGCACATTCTCCGGCAAGCGCGCGCAGCACATCGTGGCTGATGCCGTGCAAGCTGCCGGAAACGGAGCGGCTATCCAGATAGAGAACGCCATTGACTGCAGACGGACCTTGCGGCTCCAATCTCATGCGGTGGGCCCGCAACGGGATCGCCACCAGCGTGCGCAGTTCGTTCAGCAGGATGCTCTCGCGCCCGGCCAGTTCGCTTTGCCGAGTGGCATCGCCGGTGATGAATTCCGCCGACCGCAGGGCCTCTTCCACCACGGAGTGGGAGACGCCAGAATCGCGCAGGAGTTCGTTGCCCGCAGCATCCACGCCGCAGGCCATTTGCGGGCGGCCCTGCTTGTCAGCCAGGTAGACAAAGCCGCGCTCCGCCCTGGTAAGGCGCAAGGCCACGCTCAACATCCTTTTCAACACGTCATCCACGATGCCGCCGCTGGCCAGGGTGCGCGCAGCCTCAAGAAACAAGCGCAGTTGCTCAAGTTCAGAACTCTCTCCCTGGGGGGACCCGATGCGCGTGAGCAGCAGGTTGCGCGTGCTGCTGGCAGGGGCTTCCGTGAGCAACGTCAGGCTTAACCCCGGCACGCCCAGCGTGATCACGTCCTTGTTGTGCAGAGGAGAGCGCTCGCAGCGCGTGCCATTTACGAACGTCCCGTGGCGGCTGCCGGCGTCTTCCACAAAGAAGTTGCCACTCTCCTTGTAGATTCTCGCGTGCAACCGCGAGACGCGGAAATCGGGGATAACCACATCACACTCATCGGAGCGGCCAACGGTGGACGAAGCCTTTTCGAGCGTGACCTTGCGTTGCTGGCCGGCGAACTCCACCAGCAGAGCGCCGTGCTCGGATTCCAATTTTGCCGGAGTGGCCATGGACGTCAGGTCTGGGCAATTTACGAGCTACGACCATCATACGCCGGGAGAAGAAGCCGAAGGCGGATTCTGGAGCACCTGCGGCATGGAACCAAAAAATGGCGCCTGCCGGGGGCCTAGTTCCGGCAGGCGCCTCACGCTCGCGCCTCAAGCGATGACTCGCGAGCAATTTAAGCCGTACCTGGGGCGGCTTGCGGGGTAGCACCCAGGAACGGCTGCCAGGAGAGTTACGGTAAACCGATCCTCGCGGCCACGAACTGGTAGTTCGCTCCGTCAAAGAAAAGCAGTCCGCGCACGCGCACGGATGCGCCGTTGATCACCGCGGTCAGACCCTTCAGTTGCGTGCCCGGCTGCTGGTGGACGGTCACCGTGGTAGAGCCAGTCAACTTGGCAAAGGCCGAGTCGGCGGGCAGGGTCAGGGTAAACGTGCCGGTGGAGCCGGTGATCGCTACCGCGCTCGCCGTTCCGCTGAGCCCCTGCTGTACCAGGGTCACTTTGTCAGCGGTGGTTGCGCCGGCGGAGACGGAGGTTGCGGCTTCCACCTCAACATTCTGACCTTTCACCAGGTTGGTCGGGCCGCTAAAGGCGAAGCTCAGCCCGGACATATCCGTGTGATTGGTGTTTGCGCGGAACTTCGTGGAGGCGTTCACCGTCACGTTGATGTTGGTGCCGATGCTGGCAGGAGCTATGCCCGAGCCGGCGCCGTCAGCGGCGACGATGGTGAACTGAGTTAGCGGATTGTTGGTGACCGTGACCAGGCCTTCCACCTCTGAGCCGCTGGCTTCAACCAACTCCACTTTCTTGGCGTTGAACGTATTGCCGGTGGAGGCCGTGGTGGCGTCCACGCGCAAGAGCATGCCCTGCTTGATGTCGGCAAAGCTGGTCAAGCCGTCAGAGAACTGGGTGCTGGAGCTCACGTTGAAAGTGGCAGTCTGTCCGCTCATCTGCAGCGTCAGGGCAAAACTGTTGTTCGCCGGGACGGCGCTCACGGTGCCGACGGCGTCTTCCATTTCGCCGCTTTCTTCATCCTTTTCTTCGGCTTCCGCGGGCAGGGCCACGCTGGCGATAGTGAATGCCGGATTGACCGCGGTTGGATTGCCGGTGGCGTCAAACGTGAGCGATTGCGCCACGTTCACGTCAATGCTCAGGATGTTGGAGCCGTTGCCGATGGTGACCGGGCTGGCGGGCGTGACTGTGGAAGTGCCTGTGGTGTTGAAGTTCTTCTCCACCGGAGTGGTGCCGGTGGTGGGAATGTAGGTAACTTCCGCGCCGGAAAAGCCGATGCTCGCTTTGGTATAGGTGCCGGCCGGTACGTTTGCCAGGGCCATGGACTCCACCGTGCCGGACAAGTGGGCCAGTTCAATCTGGCGCGAGCCGGTGAACACGGTCACGTTCTTGCCGCTCTGGTCTGTGAGTGAAACTTGCGTTACGGTCAACTCAAAAGCGATCACGGAATCTGCCGGCGCGTCGCCGATCTTGATCTGCGTATTGCTCGCGCTCGCGCTGAGCTGATTGTTGCCGCCGCCGCAGCCGGTCAGGGCCAGCAACAGGCCCAGCGCCAGCAGCAGCACGATCACAAACAGCACCGAATTCGGTGTTCGCAGCTCTTCGTTATATGTGGTTGGACGGATCAACATTTTTCCCCCTTCGGTCTGACGAACCATTTCCTTTAGGCCGAGGTTTTCCCCGGCGAAGTCTCCGCGCCCGGTTGCAGGGTGAAATACTCAAACACCTCTTGGGCTTGGAGAGAAGCCGGCCCCGCGTTGTATCCGATGAGATCGCACAGCTTGAGCAGATTGCGGCTGCCACAGACGGCGCAGGAGTCACCTGCGTCGGCAGAGATGAACTCGCAGTCCGTGCAAAGAACAGCGTCGCGCAACGGCAGATAACTCGACCGATGAGCAATGTTCAACTTCATTTGGCACCTCCCGCAGATCCACTCGGCAATGGCTCAACAGACCAGCGCATGGCCGCGAAGACCGCTGTGGCTTAAGAAATGCAGCTCTGCTGCCAAACATGCAAGCCATATAAGCCTAGTAATATCAATCGGTTAGCTTGTAATTCGTTTCTGTTACCGGGGCCTGTGGAAACACCTTGTGGCGGAAGAACACACCCCGGTGATGGGATCTGCTGGAAGGCAAAAGAAAGGAGCCATGAGGTCTGCTCATGGCTCCCGTGGTTGCAAATAACGCAAAAAGCCGCTCAAAACTCCGGTGGACTGCCACCGCCGTCGCGATGCTGGTGTTCTCCTCCGTCTTTACCGGAGCCCGGCTGGTCGCCACTGCCGCTGGTGCTGCCGCCGCTCGAGTCCTTGCCGCCGTCATGTGAATCGGACCCGTCATGGTGATCGCCGCTGGAAGCCCGCAGCCGCTTGATGGAATCGTCATCGCTA
Organism: Candidatus Angelobacter sp.; assembly: GCA_036380095.1. Lineage (GTDB taxonomy): Bacteria > Acidobacteriota > Terriglobia > Terriglobales > Acidobacteriaceae > Angelobacter. The sequence goes on from DASVFK010000083.1 coordinate 5,606, forward strand.
TCATCGGAATGGTGGTCGCGGCCATGTCCGGGGCGGTCGAGTTCAGGACGCAGGTCGCGGGTGGGCCGCGGCGCTTCCGGCCCCGATTCAAATCCCACGCGGCTGGAGAACCCGGCGCGGATGAGCACGGACTCGCCCAGTCCCTTGACTGAATCCAGCTGCACTACGCCTTCGTGAACGTCCACTTCAGTGGTGCCTTGGCGGTTTACTTCCACATCAAATCTGGTGCCGCGAACGGAAATCACCGCGCTCGGGGTGCCGATCTGGAAGCCCGGGCTGCCGCCCAGATGCTTCTGGATTTCCGCGCGCACGCGCCCGAACAGCACTTGCACGTAGCGCCAGCCGCTGGTTTCCGGCTGTTTCAGCACCAGGCGGGTGTTGGGGCGGACGAGAAGGTTGCTGCCATCCGCTAGACGCAGCAGGAGGCGGCCGTCTTCCGTGGTGATCTGCGCTTCCGCGGGCAGAACTTCATTGAGACTGGGCGAGTGGAAGGCCTGGCCGGGGAGCTGGATGCTGACCTTGCCTTTGAATTCGGTGATCGTGGCGCCTGCGAAAGGGGCGCGCGCCGGTCCCGACGGTTGTTCCTGCGCCGCGGCGAGGCCGCAAAGCAACAGGAGCAAAGACATTCCAACAAGCAATTGCAGTTTCATGGAGTCACCTCAGTTACTTCATGGGCGCCTCTTGGCAACATGAACCTAAACGAGGTGCCCGAAATTTCATTGCTGCTTACCTGGACGCTGCCGCCGTGCTGCTGGCAGATGCGGCGGACAAAACTCAGCCCAAGCCCCCAGCCGGGAATGGTCTCGCTGCGGGAGGGACGGTAAAAGCGTTCAAAAATCTGTTCGAGATCTGCAGCCGGAATGGCCGGACCGGAGTTATGGACCTCAAATGCGTATTCGTTGTTGCGCGAGGTCACACGCACCCGCACTTCCGAGCCGGCAGTGCCGTACTTGATAGCGTTGCTTACCAGGTTGAGCAACGCGCCCGCGATCAGGGTTTCATCGCACAGCACCAGATCGTCATCGCAATCAATCTCAGTCTTGACCTCGATCTTGGCGGCGGCGGCGAGCGGGCGCACCACTTTCTCCACGTGGCCGGCCATGCCGCTGATGCTGGCTTTCTTCAGGCGCAACGGGCGCGCGCCGGCATCCAGGCGCAAGACTTCCAGATACGTGTTGATCATCGCCACCAGGCGATTGCTCTCGCGGAAAATGGTGCCGGGCGCTTCCGCGCCGGCAGGTGAGTTGGGATAACGCATCAGCATCTCCGAAAAACCTTGGATGGCGATCAACGGCGTGCGCAGCTCGTGGGTGACAAAGCTCAAGGCCTCCGAGCGGGCCTGGTCGCGCTGGCGCCGCACCGTAATGTCTTCGGCGATCAGCATCAACGCTCCGGACTCCGCAAACGAGGTCCACGGCAAAGGCACGGCATAGAAATGCCACAGCTCGTCGCCCAGGGGGACCTCGTTTTCTACCCACGTGCCGCCGCTTTGTGCCACGGCGGGCAGCTCCGGCCAGGACGAAACGACCTGCGTTAGCGCGGACAGATTGTCAGGCGCTGCTCCTTGGCGTTCGCAAAATTTCTTCCATGAGCTGTTCCCAAAGCGAAGCGCTCCGCCTTCGGCATAGACGGCTACACCTTCTCGCATGGTCTCCAGCAGCGTGTTCTGGAAGGAGTAAAGAGAAGAAAGCTCAGTTTGCAGTTCGTTCAGCGCAGCTAGCTTCCAGTGTAGGCGCGTCGAAGAAGCGAGTTTGCTTGAGCTGCCTGTGGCGCCCGGCCGCATGATCTCGCGAAGCTGGCGCAAGCGCGCACTGACTTCGCGGTCCACCAGCAAGAGGTTTTCCAGTTGAGCCAGCGGCGCGGCCAGCACGCCCGCCAGCAGCACAGGAGCAAGAGAAAGCAGGCGGTGGAAATGGACGAACAACTGATAGGACCCGACGCCGGCGGCGAGCGTCACGCCGCCCAGGATGAGCAGGCCTCTTGTGCCCGGATAGCGCACCACCAGCCAGAGAGAAAAGGCGCTTACCAGCACCACCAGCAGGACTTGGTTGAACTCGCTGATGTATTCGATGACGCGCCCGGAGATGAGCATGTCTAACGCGTTGGCGTTGATTTCCACGCCGGGCATGGGCAACTGCGCACTCACGGGTGTGGCCAGACGGTCACTCATCTCCACCGAACCAAAGCCGATCAGCGCGGCTTTGCCCTTAAGTCCTGGCGCACTCTTTCCTGCGAGCAGGTCGCCGGCTGAGATCGCGACGAACGGCGGCTGCTCTTCGGTCCGCCCAGGCTGGAACTGGCGACGGAAGTCGATGAGTAGCGGCCGCAAGGAGATCTGTTCGATACCGGGGCCGCTTTGCCTGGCGGAGACGTGCTCCGACGAAGGAGATTGTGCAAGTTCGGCCAGCTTCACGGCGAACGCCGGCCGGGACCCATCGATGCTCGGTTCCTCAGCAGGAATACTGCGGCACAGCCCGTCGGGGTCCACGATAGCCTGCACATGACCGATGCCTGCTGCAACGCGCGCAAAGCGGGGCAGAGGATCGGTCCAAGAATGGTTGCCGGGACCACTGGAGATTTTGGCAGCGAGCACGACATTGGGCGCGGAGCGGATCGCGCTTTCGATCGCCGCGTCGTTGGCTTCATCTTCCGGCTCAGCCAGAAGTATGTCCAGGCCTACAGCCCTGGGTTGCTGTGCGGCCACGGCGCGTACAAGCTGCGCCAGGCGCTGCCGCGGCCAGGGCCAGCGGCCAAACTGCGTCAAGGTTGCGTCGTCAATCAGGACAAGAGCAACCTGGGACGAAGTCGGCTGCGGCGGGCGAAGCCGGAAGAAGAAGTCGTTCAGTTTCTGGCTCAGGGTCGCAGCAGGGAAACTCAGGCTGGTGAACAACACCAGCGCCAGGAGCAGCAAGTTGAGCCGCAACCAGCGGGCAGGTGTAACACGCCCGGTTTCCGCGTTGGAAGCGAACTTCATTTGTCTACCTGGAGATCAATCCCCAGCCGTCTCGCTTTCTGGTACAAAGTCTTGCGCTCGATGCCCAAAGCACGCGCCGCCCTGGACTTGTTGCCGGCGTTCTCCTGCAGCACCCGCGCGATATGCAGCCGCTCCATGTCTTCCAGGCTCTTGGCGGATTCGAGCGATGCCGCGCCGTTTGAGACAACGCGGCGCTCGTTTTCCACCTCCGCCGCGCCAATTTCACCCGAGGTGCAGAAGATGGCGAGCCTTTCCACTAGGTTCTCCAGTTCGCGCACGTTGCCGGGCCAGGAAGCGCTGGTCAAAAGGCGGAGCGCCTGGTCGCTGATCTTCACCGCGCGCTTGTTGCGCGCATTGGACCGCTTGAGAAAATGTTGCGCCAGCAGAGGTATGTCGTCGCGCCGTTCTTCCAGGCCAGGCAGGTGGATTTCCACCACGCTCAGGCGGTAGTAAAGGTCTTCACGGAACTGGCTGCAGGCGATCAGCTTTTTGAGGTCACGGTTGCTGGCTGCGAGAATGCGCACATCCACCGGAGTGTACTTTTGCGAGCCAACGCGGCGGACCTTCTGCTCCTGTACCGCGCGCAACAGGTTCACCTGGAAGCCGGGCTTGGTTTCCGAGATTTCGTCCAGGAACAGGGTCCCACCGGTAGCGGCCTCGAACAAGCCAGCACGGCTCGAGTCGGCGCCGGTGAACGCACCTTTTTCGTGACCGAAGAGTTCGCTTTCCAGGATGTTTTCCGGCAGAGCGCCGCAGTTCACCGGCACAAAGGGCATGCTGGCGCGGGCGCTGTGATCGTGGATGGCGCGCGCCACCAGTTCCTTGCCGGTGCCGCTGGCGCCCAGGATGAGGACGCTCACGTCGGTCGGCGCCACGCGCGCGATGGCGCGGTACACCTCAAGCATCTTGGGCGTGCGGCCGATGATTGAAGTCTCCGGGCCCTCATCTTCCTCTTGGCTTTTGGCTTGTTCCGGGGCCGTTGTTGCGGCGCCCTGCGCCCGGCGCACGACTGCGAGCAGGTCATCAATCAGCAGGGGCTTGCCCAGATACTCGAATGCGCCGGAGCCGAGAGATTTGGCCACGGTCTCAACGCTCATGTGCGCTGTCATGATTACGCAGGCACAGTGCGGCTGCAGCACTTTGATCAGGTCCAGCACGTTGAGGCCGTTGGCGGTGCCCAGGTAGAGGTCGAGGAAGGCCAGATGAAAGGTTTCCTTGCGCAAGGCGGCCTCGGCGGAGGGCACGCTATTCGCGGTGACGCAATGGTAGCCTTCAGCGTCAAGGACTGAAGCAAGGAAGCTGCGCGTGGAATCGTCGTCATCCACGATCAGTATGTGAAAGCGCCGGTTTGATTTGCTGTCCGTCATGTTCAGAACTACCTCTCGGCCTTTCTAAAACCTGAATACCACCGCGGCGCTCACCATGTCCGCATGGAACGCTCCGGTGGCCTGGGCCAGACTGAAGTGGGAGTAATTAAGGTTCAATTCCCATTGGCGAAGCAAGAATTCGTTGCGCACCAGCACTTCGCCCGCGGGCGTGTAAGTGCCCAGGTCCTGGCGTTCAGCGCCAAAGTAACCAAGGACCTCGGCGCGATAGATGCGGCCGGCGCGGACCCGCACTCCGGCTTCGCCCAGATGGCTCCAGTACTGGTCCGGGCTGAAATAGCCGTGGGCGAGCGGTTGGTCAAAATGAATGTGGCGAAAGGCGTAACCGCCGCCCAACGAGAATGGGCCCGAGCCAAACCACTTCATCAGTTCGCCGTATTCGCGTTCAGCGTCGTTGCCGTCTGTATAGTGCGTGAAATAGACGCTGCTGCTGAACGAGAAACCGTGTGCGCGATAATCGGCGCGGCCATGCCACCCGCCGGCGAGCAGGTCAAACTGTACGGCATCAAAAGTGGGCAGGATGGGGAAGCGGGAATAACCGCCCGAGAGCAAGAGGCCGCGAGCGGGATAAATGTCAACGTCGCCGGAATAGGTGGGCTCGCTGGTGTTGTCGGCAAAACGGACAAAGCCGCCCGAACCGCGCACCGCGAAATACTTGTTGGGGCGCACCCGCAGCTCCTCCGCCCCGGAGAGGACGGTCACAGTCTGCGAGCCGGTCTTCCAGAGCGAGCTCTCATCCATACGAAAACGCGAGGTAAGGTTGCGGCCCAGATCGTAGGTGACACCCTGCGAGAGATAGAGCGAGCGGTTGCCGGCATTGTCAGAGAAGAACGTTCCGCCGCCCTGAACGCGATGGAGCAGTTCCGGAACGCTTTCACGGCCAGCGGCCGCGCCGGGCTGGAGGTAATCGCCATATTGCTGCAGGCGGAGGCTGTTGGGATGGAGTTGCAGCGCCTTTTGCAATTCGTCGCGCGCTTGTTGGCGTTTGTCCTGGAGCACCAGGTTATGGATGAGGCCGACTGCGGCCGCCTCATCGCCTGGACTGGCGGCGAGCAGCTCGCGGTAGAGGGCGTTTGACTTCTTGTAGTCTTCCCGATAGCCGTAGATCTGGGCCAGGGTCAGCTTGGCGTCGCGGCTGCCGGGATTCTTGCTCAACACGGCGCCGACCTTCTCAATGGCCTCGCGGTCGCGCTTCTGGTAAACGAGGATGCGGGCCTGCTGAAGCTGCAGCCGCTCATCGCCGGGATGGCGAGTGAGCGCCTGGCTCACCAGAGCGACTGCCTTGTTGACGTCGTGCTGCTCCAGGGCTTCATCGCTCTGCGCAATGATCTGGGAAACCGGAGGATCGGGCGTCTGTGCCCAGCCATGAGCGGCCCAGCTCAGTGAAGCCACGAAAACGAAAGCAAAGAATGCGGTTCTCATTTATATACACTTCACCCGGACAGGCTCATCCAGAATCGGGGCAATTGGTAGTCCAACTGTAGCCCTTGTAAAACCAGCAACTTACAATCTAATCGACCGTATCCATGTGTAGAAACGATCTAGTGGGTGTGTCGAATTTAAACACAGGTTTTGATCTTTTGCATGGCTCCTTGGTACACGAACAAAGGTCATTAGTCAGGGTCCGGAGCCTTTACGATCCCGGGCCTTTCCCTGTAAGCTAGCTTGCTTCCAGAAATGCCGGTTTCCCTTGCCAATTCGCGTGTGGTTTATGAAGGGCTCAAGGCCTGCGGGATCGGCCTGGTCTCGGCGCTGCCGGAAACCTGGCTGGTGCACTTGATCCGCATGGCGGAAGAAGACCCCAAGATGATCCTGGTGCGTCTGGCCAAGGAAGAAGAAGGCGTAGGCATCTCCGCCGGTGCGCACTTCGCCGGCGTGAAGTCAGCCATGTTGATGCAGAACCACGGCTTCCTGGCCAGCATCAACGGGATCGTTTCTTTCGCTCAACTCTTCCGCATGCCCCTGCTGATGCTGATCAGTTATCGCGGGCACTTTGGTGAGCGCGATCCCTGGCAGACGCAGGGCGGCGCCGTGACCGAGCCGCTGTTGCACGCGCTGGGAATCCCGTACTCGTTTCTCACCGATCCGGCGAAGGTGGCCAAGCAGATTGCCGAGGCGCAGACTCTCGCATACAGCATGCTGCATCCCGTGGCGCTGCTGCTTACCCGCGAACTCATGTGGGAGGAGGCGTAAGCTTGATGCAGCGTCTGGAGTGCATGCGCGCCATCTACGCCAAGCTGGAAGACTGCCTGGTGGTGACGATCATGGGTGCGGTGGCGAGCGAGCTACAGTCGCTGGGACATCGCCCGAACTTCTTTTATTTGCAGCACGCCATGGGGCTGGCTTCTTCCACCGGGCTGGGACTGGCGCTGTGCCTGCCGGAGCAGAAAGTGGTGGTGCTTGATGGCGACGGCTCAGTTCTCATGAACCTGGGCGGATACACCACCATGGCTCGCTACCGGCCGAAGAACATGGTGCACGTGGTTTTCGATAACGAAAGTCTGTTTTCCGTGGGTGGATTTCCCACGGCGACCTCCACGGGCAGTGATATCGAGGGAATTGCGCGGGCCGCAGGCGTGCCCAGAACTGTAAGAGCAAACACGATTGAAGAATTCACCCAGGTTTTTACGGAAGCGCTGGCGGCGGCCGAGCTTACGTCGATCATCGCCAAGGTTGAAGCCGTGGGACCAAAAGGCTACGTGACCGACCTCGCGCTGCTGGAAAACAGGTTTCAGTTTAAGAGGCATATCGAGAAGCTGAATGCAAAATCAAGGTAGTCGCAGCTTCTCTCTGAAACCCCGAGCGATGCGAGGGGTCGCTATAACAACCACGCGGTTTGCCTAGCAAATTCGCCTCTTTCACGTAGCCCGAGAACTCATGGTTGCAATAGGGATCTCTCCCCTTCGCAAAGCTCAGGGTCGAGATTTCAGAAGAAAGGCTCGACACGGTCTCCCGCGATCTTACAGAACAGGTGGTATCGTATGGCCAACGTCCTTGCCGAACTTGTTGCGCAGTTGAACAGCGGATCGTTACGCGTGGTTGATCTCACGCAGCCCTTGAGCGCGCAGACTCCGTTGCTGCCTCTTCCCCCGCAATGGCCCAACACGCCTGCGTTCCGCATGTGGGAGATCTCACGCTATGACGATCGCGGGCCGGCGTGGTACTGGAACGGCTTTGAGACCGGCGAGCACACCGGCACGCACTTTGACGCGCCCATCCACTGGGTAAGTGGCAAGGACCTGCCGGAGAACAGCGTCGACAGGATCAACCCGCGTAAGTTCGTCGGTCCAGCATGCGTGCTGGACGTGACTGCCGAGGCAGCGAAGGACCCAGACTTTCTGGTGACTCCCGAGCGGCTGAAGCAATGGGAGCAACAAAACGGGCGCATTCCCTCGGGCGCATGGCTGCTGCTGCGTACCGGGTGGTCCAAGCGGACCGATCCGGATCAGTACATCAACCTGCAAAAGGACGGGCCGCACACGCCGGGCTTTGTGAAAGAGGCTTCTGAGTTCCTGGCCAAAGAGCGCGACGTATTGGGCGTGGGCGTGGAGACCGTAGGAACTGACGCAGGCCGCGCGGCGACCTTCGATCCGCCATTTCCCAACCACTACATCATGCACGGCAGCGGCAAATTTGGCCTGGCAGGCTTGTGCAATCTGGATCAACTGCCGGCGACCGGGGCCGTGGTCATCGCGGCGCCGTTGAAGATCGTCAACGGGTCGGGAAGCCCGCTCAGGGTGATTGCGATTGCGCCGTAGCAATCTAGCAAGCAGCCGTCAGCCATCAGCCCCGAGAGCGTGAGGTAGGGCATGGCCCTTCTCAAATTCCGAGCGCAGCGAGGAATCCCTATATCCGCGATCTGCTCTTGGCGAGCCGAGAACTAGAAAGTATGCAACTGGCACCAGCAATCAGCAGCCTTAAAACTTCTACGCCCTAAAGCGTCGCTCT
>DASVFK010000084.1:0-5361 GCA_036380095.1 Candidatus Angelobacter sp.
CCGATCTGACCCATCGGGGACCGACGAGGGCGAGTGTCTCTTCCCGAAACGGGTCTCCGGTTAGAGTTTCTTGCTTCACCAAATCTGCTCAGAGGTTCACAGTGGGGTGATCGGGAGATCGGATCATCGGGTGATCTGCGAGTAATTGAGGCCGCCGCAGTCGGAAAGACAATTTGCACAGGAATTCGGCAGTTTAGTGATTCGATGATCCGGTGACCAGGTGACCCGATGGCCGGATGATCCGATGACCCGATTGTCAGATCACCCGATCTTCTCCGGATACTCGAACACTCCCTTGCCCGTCTTGCGTCCCAGACGGCCGGCCTTTACGTACTGCACCAGCAGCGGAGCAGGGCGGAATTTTTCTCCCAGAGATTTGTGCAGATATTCCAGGATGTGCAGGCGGGTATCCAGCCCTACCAGGTCCACCAGCTCGAACGGCCCCATGGGATGGTTCAGCCCGAGCTTGAGCGCCTTGTCGATGTCAGCGGCGGATGCGATTCCTTCCTGCAGCATGTAGAACGCCTCATTGCCGATCATCGCGTTGATGCGGCTGGTGATGAATCCTGGCGCTTCTTTGATCACCACCACTTCCTTGCCCATGCAATGGCCAACGGCGGCGCAGGCGGCAACGGTCTCGTCATCGGTCTCCAGCGCGCGCACTACTTCCAGCAGCTTCATCTTGTGCACGGGATTGAAAAAGTGCATGCCCAGCACCTTGCGCGCGCGATAGGTGACGGAAGCAATCTCGGTCACGCTGAGTGACGAAGTATTGGAAGCAAGGATGGTGTGCGGCTTGCAAATCTTGTCGAGCAAGGTGAAGATTTCAATCTTCGACTCCATCTCTTCAGGGACGGCCTCGATTACCAGATCGGCTTCGCGCGCCGCCTCTTCCACGCTCGATGCGTATTCCAGGCGCGCGAAGGCCGCATCGGCATCGGCCTTGGCCACTTTGCCCAGCTCAATGGCTTTATCGAGGTTGCCGCGGATCTCGCTTTCCGCGCGGCGCAAGCTGGCGGGAAGAATGTCTTCCAGGATCGTGCGATAGCCGCCCAGGGCCGCTACGTGCGCGATGCCTCGCCCCATGATCCCGGCGCCGATCACGGCAACGGTTCGGATTTCCGCCATCGCCTAGCTTTTCTCCAGGCCGTCCAGCATCTTCATGTAGTTGGGATCGGCCTGGCGCATGTAATCGGCCAGGCGCTTCTTTTCGTCTTCCGTCATGCCGGTAACACCCGCCTGGATGCGGCGAAGAGTGGCGGCAATATCGTCAACGTAATTCATCATCCGGATCAGTTCACCAGTCACTGGCATGCGTTCTCATGCTCCTTCATTCCAATCTTTTATTGTCGGGGTTCCCGGCGGATTAGTAAAGTGCGGGATTTTCAGGTTCTGTGCCCAACGCGTAGAGACGTGGCACAGCCACGTCTCTACGATTGGTAACAAAAACGAATGCAGCGAACCTGCCCCTGCCCAAAGTAATCTCGCGGTTCTTTTCCACCTGGTGTATAAAAACCGCACCCCCACCCATTCTTCTTTGAGGAGAACCAAATCGTGAAACAGAGATTCGCCGCCACGCTTGCCGTGTGCATTCTGGCGCTTTTGGGCATGATGCCGGCTGCTGCCCAGGCGCCACAACCATTTTCCGCCGACTTCTCCGGCACCTCGGGCAACGGCAATTTCAGCATGAAGGGCAAATTCTTCGTCTCGCTTCCCAAGATGCGCATGGACATGGCCGATTCCGGCCAGCGCCAGGGCGGCGGCATGTTCGGCGGCAAGATGAGCATGATCGTGGACGGCGACAAGAAAACGACAACCATGCTCATGACAGAGCAGCAGATGTACATGGAGTTCTCGCAAGACGCCAAAAGCCCGATGAACCAGAACATGCCCAGGTTTCAGGACCTCAAGGGTGATCCCTGTGCCGGACGCGAAGACGTCACTTGCAAAAAAGTCGGCACAGAATCCATCAATGGCCGTTCCTGCGACAAATGGGAAGCTACCAAGAAGAGCGGCGAGAAAGATACCTTCTGGATTGATCAGAAGCTGCACTTTCCCATCAAGAGCCAGCTCGCAGGAGGCATGGTCATGGAGTTTACCAACATCAAGGAAGGCGCGCAGGACGCCGCGCTTTTCAAGGTTCCTGCCGATTACCAAAAGTTCGATCCCGCCGCTATGGGCCGGCGGCCTCGCTAAGACCAACGCTCTCAGGCAGCTCGAAATCGAATCCGACCATCGATTGAAAGCTGCCTTTTCTCTTGTCTGCCTGATCCGGCCTTTTCCGCGTTCATCCGCGGTCGAGTTTTTTCAACCCAGGAATTTCAAGAAATCCGCCGGCGTGATCTTCTGGAATCCGGGAAAGACCTTGGCCAGATTCTGGTTACCCAGGTGGCGCGAGACCGCCTCGCTCAGCACCTGGCGGAAGTCCGTGGTCACAGCCAGGTCGCGGCCTTCATAAAGGTGTTCCTGCGCCAGTCCGGGCCACCGGCCGTAGACTTTGCCGCCTTGCACCGGCCCGCCCAGCACGAACATCACGTTGGCGTGGCCGTGGTCTGTGCCGCGATTGCCGTTTTCACGCGCGGTGCGGCCGAACTCAGACATGGTTACGATCACGGTGTCTTCGCGTAAATCGCCGAGGTCAGTCCAGAAAGCGGCAATGGCCTGTGAGAACTCGCGCGTGAGGTTCGCGATCTGTCCTTGCACGCTGCCTTCATTTACATGATGGTCCCAGCCGCCGATGTCGGCAAACGCTACCTCCACGCCCAGGTTGGCCTTGATGAGCTGTGCCACCTGGCGCAGGCTCTCACCGAAGCGGCCGCGCGGGTAGTCGGCGCCCGCCGCAGGCGTGTATTTTTCCGGGTCGGCCGCGCGGAGCATCTTGACCGCTTCAAATGTCTCGTTGCCCGCGCCGTGCAGCACCGCGTCCACGGACTGCTCGTACATGGCTTCAAATGTGTTGCTGGCGATCTCTGATCCGCGGTTGCGCCCGCCCACGCCGAAAGAGCGAATGTCGCCCATGGCCACTGCCGGCACTGGTCCCGCGAGCGTGCGCGGCAAAGCCCCGCCCATGGCCACGGCACGGAACGGTGAAGCATCAGGTTCCGCCAGGCCAGCCAGCGTGCGATTCAGCCAGCCGTCATCGGTGGACTTTACTCCCGGCGTGCCCGACTCCATGTAGTCCTGCGCATCAAAGTGCGACCGCGTGTTGTCCGGCGAGCCCGCGGCATGCACGATGGCCAGATGCTTCTCGTCCCACAGAGTCTTGAATGCGGACATGGAGGGATGCAAACCGAAGAACCCATCCAGGTCAATCACGTTCTGTCGCGGAATGGCGATGCTCGGCCGCATGCCGTAATAGCCGCGTTCCGCGTGCGGCACCACGATGTTTAGCCCGTCCGCCGCGCCGCGCTGGAATAGCACCACCAGGCGCTTCTTGCCGGAGCTTGTACCTTCAGCGGCATAGACTGCCCGCGCAAGAAAACTCGGCACAACGCTGGTTCCCACAATGGCCAGCGCGCCATTCTTCAGAAAGACTCTGCGAGTAAGGGGCATGATTGTTACCTTCTCTGAAATTCAGGCGAGCCCATAATCAACCCCGCGATCGCGCCGACGTTGGGCGCGCGCCCGGAGTCATCCAGCCGGCGCTGCGTCACCTGCGGATCTCCGAGTTGCTTCATCATCACCGCGTGCGTCTGCGGGGAGACGTCGCCGGCGAGCATGCGTTGCTCCAGCGCGGTCAATGCAGCCGCGGCATCCGCCGGGTTCGTCCCATGCAACAAGGTCTTCTGATCGAGCGACGTGCCCGGCAACCGCCCGGTGCCCAGCGCCAAAGCAAAGTTCATGCGGTTCAGCAGCGCGGAAGAGTTGACCCAGGTTTCCGCCTTCATGGAATATCCGGTGGGCGGCTGCATGCCGTAGAGCGGCATGCCCATGCGGTTCAGGAACTGCACCAGCGGCAGCGCGTTCTGCACCTCAATGCCTCCGGCGCGCACCGCAGAGGAAACGAACTCGAGTGGCGTCTTCACCTTGGCGCGATATGTCCCCTCGCTCCAGAACTCGGGCGACTTGAACATGGTGCGCAACACCTCTCGGATGTCGCCGTCTTTTTTCTTGAAAGTCTCCGCCATGCGGTCCACCAGCGCCTGCGGCGGATCGTCAGAGACAAAGCGCATGGCCAGCTTGCGAGAGATGAACTTGGCCGTGGAAGGATGGTGCGCCAGAATATCGAGCATCTCCATGCCCTCGCCTTCGCCGCGTTCACGGATGGTGTGGCCGAGCACGTACTTAGCTCCGGGCTCATGGGCGCGTGCGTTGAAAACAAACCCGCCGCCGCGCTGCGGCTGCTCGATGCTCCAGCCCGTGAGCACCTTGGCCAGTTCCGTCACGTCTTCTTGCTTGTAGCCGCCATCCACGCCCAGCGTGTGCAGCTCCATGATCTCTCGCGCGTAATTTTCATTCAGCCCGCTGGGGCGGTTCTTGCCCGCTTGCTGCTGCGGACGCGGCCGGGGCATCGGCGCGAACGGGCCGCGACGGGCCCGCACTGGGCGCCGCGCCTGCGGGCCATACACTGCAAGTCCCGATTCCGGCCCCACGCTCTGCCAGTTGTCCAGATAAAACAGCATGGCCGGACTTTTCGCCGTGGCCACCAGCAGGTCCTTGAACTTGCCCAGCGCGCGCGGGCGGATCACATCACGCTCGTAGGCCGTGATCATATAGCGGTCCGGCCCCTTGCCGATGAAGATGTTGAAGTGGTTGTACCAGAAGTCGGTCATCACTTCATCAAGCTGGCGCTCGCTGTAGATGGCGCGGAGCAGCTTGCCCTGGGAAAGCTCGCCGCCAATCACCGTTTGCGGCGCAATGATGGCCTGCACCGTCTCCTGCTGCTCCGGTTTCATCCCTTCCACGAGCTGCATCGCCTTGGGTCCGCGATACTGGCGCGCCAGTTCCAGACGTTCGTCGGGATACATGGCCATGATCTTCTTGTAGCGTTGTTCCGGGGAAAGCTCGAGAAGCTGCGCCTGTTTCACGTCGCTGTACATGGCATCTTCAGCCTGCTTCTGCCGTTGTTTGCGCTGTTCCGGCGTGAGTGAAGGATCGTCCTCCATCATCTTTGCGTCCGCAGCTTCGTTGGCCGTCGTGTCCTTGTTGTCTTTGGCGTCACCCGCCTGTTTCTTCTCCTGCCTCTGCTGCATCCCCGCAATGCCTGATTCGTAAATCGCGCGTTTGGCCGGATCGCGCGGCATGGAGAGGCGGCCATTCTCCACCGCTTTCAGCACCTGCGGCGGGGGAAAGTTCTCCACCATTTCGCGCGTGCTCATCTTCAGCGTGCGCAGAGGAGCCAGCCGCGCTTCCAGCGCGCCG
>DASVFK010000085.1:0-31149 GCA_036380095.1 Candidatus Angelobacter sp.
AAGTGTAACTGTCCAGCCCGGCGTGAATCTCGCGCAGGTGGATGGGGCGGCGGCGAACGCAACCTATGCCATCGCCTTTTGCCGGTTTGGCGCGGGAACTGCAGGATGCGTGGCCGCGGGCACCCTTACCACCAACAATGAAGGCGATGGACAAACGCAGTTAGGCTTCTCGCCTGCCGGGCCAGTTGCGGGCGTCTTCGTATTTTCACGTAACATCAATGGCGCTTCGTCGGCGGAGTTGGTGACGGGATTCCGTCCGTAGATTCGGGAATTGGCGGAATGGATTGTTTTCTCTCTGTTCCGCCATTAGTATTGCGGCTCGGTTACAATTCGGACGCCGCTTGCATTCACCTGCCACTCAAACGGAGAGCACGTCCCAGCCGCTGGCCCGCCGCCTTGGCCTGTTCGATGCCACCATGCTGGTCATGGGCGGGACCGTGGGCGCGGGCATCTTTATCAATCCTTATGTTGTGGCCCAGCGCGTGCACACTCCTGCCCTGGTGTTGGGTGCGTGGGTACTGGGCGGTGTTATCGCACTGATCGGCGCCTTCATCTGGGCGGAGTTGGCTGACCGCATGCCGCGCGTGGGCGGACAGTACGCTTATCTGCGCGAAGTCTACCACCCGCTGGTGGCGTTTCTCTATGGCTGGGTGCTGCTGCTGGTGGTCCAGACCGGCGGCATGGCGGCTGTGACTGTCACGTTTTCAAAATACTTCCTTGAGCTCACGGGAATCCACGCTTCTGACGGTGTTGTGGCGATAGTGACGCTGCTGGTTCTGACTGTGATCAATTGCCTGGGCGTGCGCGCGGGCGGGACGGTGCAGAGCGTGCTCATGGTGCTGAAAATTGCTGCGATTACCTTGCTGGTTGGCGCGGGGGCCTTCCTGGTTCGCGGCTCACTCGCGTGGAACCCCATGCTCCAGCAGCCGGTCTCGCCCGGGCTGCTCTCTTCGCTTGCCGCCGCGATGGTTCCCGTGCTTTTTGCTTACGGCGGATGGCAGACTGCATGCTTCGTCGCCGGTGAACTTAAAGAACCGCGCCGCGACCTGCCGCGCGCTCTGGTGCTGGGAGTGATCGGAGTGGCCCTGCTCTACACGTCAGTGAACTTCATCTACGTTCGCGCGCTCGGAGTCGCCGGACTGGCCCAGACTTCCACTCCGGCTTCGGCCGTGATGCGTCTGGCTTTGGGAGAGCGTGGAGCAACCATCATTGCCCTGGGCATCGCCATCTCTACCCTGGGGTTTCTCAGCCAGAGCGTTCTGACCGCGCCGCGCGTCTACTTTGCCATGGCGGAAGACCGCGTCTTCTTCCCGCAGCTTGCGTGGGTCCACCCTGCGACTCGCGTCCCGGTCGTGGCGATCACACTGCAAAGCCTCTGGACGGTGGTGATCCTCTTCTCGGGTCGCTACGAGCAGATTTTGAATTACGTGACCTCGATGGATTTCGCATTCTTCGCTCTCACCGCGAGCTGCCTTTTCCTGCTGCGGCGCGAGGGCAAAGCGCCCGGCTTCCGCTCTCCCGGCCATCCCTGGACCACGGCCTTTTTCTGTGTGTGTTGCGCCGGCGTGGTCGCGAATGCCATTTACCTGTATCCCAGCAGCAGGATTGGCTACGCCATATTGGCCGCAGGTGTTCCCGTGTATTACATTTGGAGACGGACCTCACGCGCATGAGCTTGATTCGCGGCAACGCCGGCTCGGCTTACATGGATTGGGCCAAGCTGTTTTCTGCGGCCAAGCACAATCTGGCTACCAGCGGCATGGTCAATCTGCCGTTGACGGAGCTGGGCGTGGACCTGAGAGAACTGGAGATCAACGGCCCAACGATTTATGGCTACGAGCCATTGTTGGAGGCGATTGCCCGGCGTTATCGCGTGCCCAAGGAGAACGTGGTCAGCACGATGGGGACTTCCTTCGCCAACTACTTTGCGCTGGCTGGAACCACCGAGCCGGGCGACGAAGTGCTGATTGAGCAGCCGGCATACGATCCGATTCTTGGCGCCGCGCGCTACCTGGGACTGGAGATCAAGCGCTTTGTGCGGCGGGCAGAGGAAGACTTCGCGGTTGATGTGGCAACGATTGAGCGCCAATTGACTCCGCGCACCCGCGCGATCGTGCTTTGCAATTTGCACAACCCGAGCGGAGCGCTCACGCCGGACTCTGTGCTCAAAGAAGTCGGGGCGCTGGCAGGGAAGTGCGGTGCATACGTTGTGGTGGATGAGGTGTATCGCGAAATGCTGTTTGAGGCTGAGCCGGCGAGTGCGTTTCATCTTGATCCTGAGCGCTTTGTCGTCACCAACAGCCTGACCAAGGCCTACGGACTCAGCGGCTTGCGCTGTGGATGGGTGCTGGCGCCGGCTGAGATTGCCCAACGCATCTGGCGCATCCATGATGTACACGCTGCTACGTATCCGTTCATCGCCGAGTACCTAAGCGTTGCGGCGTTTGCCCGGCTTCCCCAGATCGCTGCGCGAATGAAGGCGCTGCTCGACGAGAACCGCAGATTGTTGCTCGACTTCCTGCGCAGCCGCGATGACCTGGACTACTTCTGGCCTGAATACGGCACCATCGTTTTCCCACGGCTGAAGCACGGCAGCGTGGATGAATTCTGCAAATCGCTTCGGCAGGAGTTTGAGACCTCCGTAGTCCCCGGGAGCTTTTTTGAGATGCCTGACCACTTCCGCATGGGCGTCGGCATGCCCAGTCAAGCTGTCCGCGACGCGCTCGAACAATTCAGCGCAGGTCTGGACCGCTATCAGGGTTTGCGCGCGGCGGGCACCCGCGCCTAAGAGTCTTTTTGCACCGCGAACTGTCCTGCGCCGTGGCAGGCGATGAACAGCGCGACGAAGCAGTAGATCACCGCCAGTTCGCCATGGTTCACAATGGGAAAAAAGCTGCCATGAGCATGTTTCCAGAAATAGGCAAAAGCCATCTCTCCACTGGAAACAAAGGCCGCAATCCGGGTCAGCAAGCCAAGCGCGATCAAGGCGCCGCCGGCCAGTTCAATGATGCCGCCGACCAGTATCATGCGATCGTGCAGTTGCGCCTGGCCTCCCAGGACACCGAAAAGCTTCTGCGCTCCGTGGCAGGCAAATAGAAAGCCGAAGACCACTCGTAACAGGGTGTAGGCCACCGGCTCGAAATTGCGGAGGAATTTCATCGTCACGCCCTTGAGTTGGATTTGGTGAGACGGTTGCTGAGTTTAATTGAGCGATGGCCTTGTGTCGAGATTTTCAGAAGACGGACCTCTTTCGGGCACGGTCTATGACGGAGGATGCAGGGACCGCGTCCCACGCTCCAGTCCCAGCATGGCCACCAGCAACCAGGAAATGACGGCCATCGGAATTGCATCGCAAAAAATGAACCGAAGGAATTGGGCCTCGGCAAACAGTTTCGCGTCCACGCCCTGAATCAGATCAGGCCATGAAACATCGCTTGCCGGCAGATTGATTCCGATGGTGACAGCCCAGATTGACAGTGCGATGAATACGGTGCCGATCTGCCAGAAAGCTCTGGATCTTCTCGTCCGCTGCCTCGTAAGCCACCGTGACATAACAGTCGCCGCAATCACAATGGCCGTGCTCAACAATCCCCCCATCGCATACACCTTGAGCCAGTAACCCCTCGGATACCGAGCGTAGCTGAACTCTTCCCAGATGGGATACGTGGCGATCAACAGACTTGTATTCACAACCAAATTGATAACGATGACGGCTGCGATGCGCAACGATAGCTCCCGGTTGCTGAGTTTAATTGAGCGATGGCTCTGTGTCGAGATTTCAAAGGAAGGAGAACCTTCGCGCCCGCGTATAATTTTTCGTCAGAATCATCCCTCGAGAGGGAACGGGTACCAGGATGAAATGGCTTTGGATCGTGGTTTTAGTGATCGCCGCGCCTCTGCTTGCAATCGTGGTTGTGGGTGCGCTGCTGCCCAAGGCGCATGTGGCGTCGCAGACAGCCACGCTCAGCCAGTCTCCTGACGTGGTTTGGGCGGTGGTTAACGGCCCTCCGACGTGGCGCCCTGATGTTCGCGCTTACAAGGAGTTGCCGCCTAGCGAAGGTCACAGACGGTGGCGCGAGACCGATAAGCACAACCGGACCATTACCTATGAAGCCACGGAAGAGACTATCTTGTTAGGCGCCGTGAGCCTGCGCCGTCTCACCACCCGCATAGCCGACAAAAATTTGCCCTTCGGGGGCACCTGGACGACAGAAGTTGAGTCCCAGGGAAGCGGATCGAAAGTCACCATCACGGAAAAGGGCGAAGTCTACAATCCGGTGTTTCGCTTCGTCTCCCGCTATATCATCGGTCACACTGCATCGATTGATGCGTACTTAAACGCTCTGCGGGCCAAACTGAAGACGTCGTCTCCATAATAGGTGAAGGTCAACAAAGGAGAAGGCCCGCCGGGAGGAACAGCGGGCCCTTTGGTTGGCCGAACGAAGCAGGATTACCAGGTAATCTTTCCTCCGAAGAAAAGCTGGCGAGGTTGGCTGTTTGTGACTGCGTTGTTGGCAAAGCCCGTGAACGGTGAAAACGCGCCCGCGTCTTCCAGGAACGGATCGACGCTCAGGAAGTTGGCCTGGTTGAAGACGTTCAAAGCAGTGAAATTGAGTTGCAAACTAGCGCGTTCACTGAATTTGAAGTTCTTGTAAAGCGCCATGTTGGTAAGGTTCGTGGTAGCGTCCTGGGCAATGTTGCGGGCAACGTTGCCAAACGGCGTCCCGAAGACAGACTGGGCGATGCCGCCGTTGGTGACGAAGTGAACGTCCGTCACGTTGACGGGGACCGGCGGTCCACTGAGGCCGGCGCCGCTGAGGTTGAGGGCGTTCAGGCTGATCAACTGGTTTGCGATGGCCGGGTTGCAAATCGGCTCGCTGCCGGTGCTGGCAAAGAATGCGCACGCATCTGCCGCGAAAATGCCCACGGAGCTGACAGGGGCCTGCTTGTTGGCGAAGAACGGCCGTGCCGAGTCGGTCCCGGCGAAGGTGCCAAGGAAGTTGGCGTCATAAAAGTCTCCAGGCGAGCTGAAGATCGCCGTTCCCAGTTGTGATGGTGTATAGCGTTGGCCTGATCCGTACAGGAAGTTTGCCGAGAATGACCAGCCACCCAGCAAGTGTCCCCAGCCGTGCTGTTCCTTCATGAAAGGAATCGCCTCAAAGAAGGTGACGGAGAACTGGTTGGGGAAGTCGAGGCCGGAGAAAGAGTACTCAGAACCGCCGGGCTGAAATGGGTTTTGTGAGAACGCCACGCTATTGCCAGCGGCGGCAGTGCCGAAGATCTCGCTCACGTTGTCCAGGGTCTTGCTATAGGTGTAAGCAGCCCGGAAGGTCAGCTGGTTGAAAAGGTTGTTGGCCCGGAACTCCGTCTGGAGTCCGTTGTAATTGGAAAAGCCGCCGTTGGTGCGCATGCGCTGGACACCGGTGCCGCAGAATTGCCTGCCGACATCAGTCGGTTGCTGCGGACCCACCAACACTTGCTGTGTTGTCGGGCAGGGAACTACGCCCGGAGGCACAAACTGCGGGAAAGAAGCCAGCAGGTCTGTGGCAAACGGGTTGCTGTTGATGGACTGGAACAACCGCCTGGCTGCGTTGCCTACATAGCGGATTTCAAACGCCGCGTTCTTGCTGACTTCGCGCTCCAACCCGAGGAGCCAGGTCTGGACGCGGTCCGCTTCGAAGTTCGGAGAGATTGTGGTTTCCGCCTGGGTGCGGGGATCAAACACGCCCGGAGTAATGGCCGGACCGAGCAACGTGCGAACAAAGGGCCCTGTGGGTGTCGCGGGGAGAGGCAGCAGACCTGCCGTGGCCCCGGTGAAGGTTTGCAGGAACACCTCAGGCGCTGAGGTGGCCATGTTCGCGTAAACGTTGTAGAAAGGCGGGTCGTACAGCATCCGGTAGCCTCCGCGGATGACGGTCCTGCCGCCTCCCGTCAGCATGCCTCCACCTTGCGGCGACCAGGCGAAACCCAGGCCGGGTCCAAAGCTGTTGGTGGGCGCGGGGAACCTGGGGAAAGTACGCACGGAGAGCGGCAAAGACGTGTTCCAGAATGCGGTTGCCGGGTTGCTTTCGCGCGTGGTGGTGATGTCGTTGAACAAGTTCGCAGGCTGGCCGTAATACGACCAGGTGAGGCCGATATTCAGCGTCAGGTTCCTGGTGGCCTTCCAGTCATCGCCAATGTACACAAAGGTGTCATATTCCTTGAAGCCGAAACCTGAAGGACCGTTGGCGATGCGGACGCGGTTGGGCGTGTTGGTAAAGAACTGGTCCCAAGTGGCAAAACGGAACTGCCCGTTGATGTTGGGTAGAAAAACGTTGGGGGATTGCTGGTACGTCCAGTTCACACCCGCCTTGAGCTGGTGCTTGCCCCTAACATAGTTCCAGTTGTCCTGGACTTGCCAGGTATTGACGATACGGCTCTGCGGAAAGATGGTGGACGGACCGAAGCCAAGCAGCGTTGGGCTGTTAAACAGAACGTTGGTCACCGCATTGGGCAAATTCTGCGCCTCTGGTACGGTATTGCCGATGGTGTTGCCGCCAAAGTCCACGTTGAGGCGTCCGTAGCTTCCGCGAAGTTCGTTCACCATCTTGGAGCCGATATTGTGGGTCCAGGCAAGCAGCGCCGCCTGGCTCAAGGCAGGCACGTTGACGACGTAGCCCTGCGCCCCAGCGTCCGTATTCAATTCGTTGTTGAAGGTAGTGGTTTTGTTGAAGAGATACCGGCCGACAATGGAGTCAGATCCCAGGTTTACGTCCGACCGGGCAATCCAGTTGTAAGCGTGAGAATTCGTTGGCAAAACCCGCGTGACACCGCCAAACTCAGCGGCTGGGCACCCAGTTACTACGCCCGTGACTGGGTTGGTGGCAAACGGATCGCCTCCCGAGATCCCAAATGGTCCGAACTTAGTGAGTGCTTGTACCGCCGCCTGGCCATTTCCTCCGGGGAAGCAGGCTGCCAAGGTGGCCAGCCCGACCGGAGTCGGTGTGATGTTGTTGGTGGAGAACACCGTCTTTTGCCCAATAATGTTCTGGTTGAAGCCGCCAAACAGCCACCACTTATTCCGGACGATGCGTCCACCCACAGTGCCTCCAGCAAATTCATTGCTCAGGTGCGGAGGCTGCGTGAGCGGATTGCCATTGACATCGGAATCAAAGTTCTTCTGGAAGTTGGTCATGGAGTTGAATACGGAGTTGTTGTAGCTACCGTAGATGTTGCCATGCCAATTGTTGGTTCCGGCCTGGGTGACAATGTTCACGACCGAGCCCGCGTTGCGCCCGTATTCAGGACCAAACTGATTGGTGATGAGCACATATTGGTTCACGAAATTCGGATCAGTCACAAAAAGAGACGGGCCGGCAACGCTGTTGTCGTTGTTATTCTGGCCATCAACCTGTTGATCGTTGTTGCGGCCACGCAGACCGTTGGCGACGAATCCGCTGCCAAAGACACTTCCCGCGGGACCGTTGGCATTGGAGAAGTTGTTGTCCCGGCTGGGCGCCACGCCCGGTACGAAAAGGGCCAGAGAATCCAGGCCCTGGTTTTCCTGAATTCCGGCAAACGTTGCGAGCGGGACGGTGCCGAATGTGTTGGTGACCTGGGACTGTGTTGGCTCGATCAGCGGCGCCGCTGCTGTCACCTCCACGGTGGTGCTGGCTTGGCCCACTTGCAGCTTGAGCAGGCCCATGCCGGTGTCTCGACCGGCGACCACCATCACTTTGCTCTCCACCGCCGTGCTGAATCCCTGTGCTGTAACTTCTACTTTGTACTCGCCGGGAGGCAGGACCAGACGAAACAGTCCGGAGCTGTCCGTGACTGCCTTAGTTGTTGCTCCCGTGGTCACGCCGGTCGCCTTCACTTCTGCCCCTTTGATCACCGCCCCTTGTTGGTCAGCGGCCGTGCCGGAAACAGTGCCGTTCAACACCTGGGCCGACAAAGTAAAGCTGCACACCAGCACCAAGGAAAGCGCGATAAAAGCGGTTGTTCGGTCGCGCAGCATAGAAACCATTGTTTTTCTCCGTTCGACGTGAATTGAAAACGCGGACTCCCGCGGCGGGTCAGGAACCACACTTCAACCAAGGGTGTTGCACGTAGCGGGCCAGCAGCTCCCAGAGAGAAGCGGACGCACTTTCTTCCAAAATCTCCATAGAACAGAGCTGCACGATTCCGATTTCTGGAACCGGATGTGAAAGCTTGCATCAGCGCCCTGTAAAACTACAGTTCCCATTACGGAAACCATACTGTGTTTTGTGTTGTCAGGGAGCGCAAGAAAGCTTGAAAACGCGCTTACAGGGCGCGACGTTGGGCCAATCGACTACAGTTTTTGGAAACCGAGCACCTGGCGCAGTGCTCAGGGCAACTCTCTTGCGCAGACGGGAGTCTCACTGGCAAGAACCAGCGCCGCAGCAACCCTCCTGGCGGAGGAAAGAAGAGATGTGTCGCTATACGACAAAGTACTTCGCTTGCGGATGGTGCACCACGATCGCTGAAGTTGACTGTTCCGGCTCCATGTGGAACCCGCTGGTCAGCCGCACTCCGATATTCTCTTCCGGCTTGAGCAATGCGAAGATCTTTGTCTGGTCTTCAAGGTTGGGGCACGCAGGATAGCCGAACGAATAGCGTGATCCGCGATACTTCTGGTGGAACAGATCGCCGATGCGCGGAGCATCGTCGCCGGCGATCCCGAGTTCTTGCCTCATCTGCTTGTGGAACAACTCCGCCAGGGCCTCAGCCGTCTCCACGCTCAACCCGTGGAGATAGAGGTATCGCGTGAATTCGCCGGCATCGAAGAGTTTCTTGGTCTCAGAGGATGCGCGGCTGCCGACGGTGACCACCGACAAGCCAATCACGTCAAATCGGCCCGATTCCTTCGGAAGAAAGAAATCCGCGATGGACAACTTCCGGCCTTCGCGCTGCCGCGGAAACGTAAAGCGCTCCACTTCTTTGCGCGATTCCGGCGAGTCGTACAGCACAACATCGTTGCCTTCGCTCTGGCAGGCAAAGTACCCATAGACGACTTTCGGCTCAAACCAATCTTTGCCAGCGACTTCCTGCTGGAGATCGCGCAGGATGGGCTCATACTTCTCTTCCACCAGGCGTGCATAGTCCGCCTGCGACGCTGTCTTTAACTGCCACTGGTTCTTGAACAGCGCCGTGCGGTTGATGTAAGTGAAGAGCTCGTTGAGATCGAAATCTTTTTTCACGCGCACGCCATAAAACGGCGGCGTAGGGACATCGAGCGCAGGCTGCACCACCGCAGACCGTTCCGTGTTTTCCGGCCCTTCTGCGGCAGCGGCCGCGGCTGCCCGGGCGAACTCTTTCACCCGCCGGCCTTCCGCCAACCGTGTTTCCCGCTGCCCGTTGACTGAGGTCAAATCGTCCATGAGGTGCAGACCGGCAAAAGCGTCGTCTGCATAAAAAACGGAGTTCGAGTATTCCCGCCGCAGGTCGTCTTCAACGTATTTGCGCGTCAGCGCAGCGCCGCCACAGATCACCGGAAACTCCAGTTTCTGTGCCTCCAGGTCCTGGATCACGTACTTCATCTCCAGCGTCGACTTCACCAGCAAGCCGCTCAACCCGATGGCGTGCGCCTTGTGCTGGCGCGCCGCGGCGATGATTGTGTCCGACGGTTGCTTGATCCCCAGGTTCACAACTTTGTAGCCGTTGTTGCTCAGGATGATGTCCACCAGGTTCTTGCCGATATCGTGCACGTCGCCCTTTACGGTGGCCAGCACGATGGTGCCCTTCTGGGCGCCGTCGGCTTTTTCCATCTTGGGCTCAAGGTATGCCACAGCCTGTTTCATCACGCCTGCCGAATCCAGCACGGAAGGCAATTGCATCTTGCGCGCGCCAAACAGCTCGCCCACGGTCTTCATGCCGTCCAGCAGCACGTTGTTGATAATCTCCAGCGGCGTGTAAGTCCTGAGCCCGTCTTCCAGGATCTGTTCCAGCGACTGCCGCTGCGCACCTTCGCCCAGCGCCTTCTCGCCGTTGATGATGCAGCGCTTCAGCTTGTCTTCCACGGAGAGCGACTCCAGCGGCGCCATCTCCGTCTCCGGCTGCTTGGTTGCGCCGGCAAAGTGCGCCATGTAGGCCTGCAGAGGGTCGCTGCCCGATCCGTCGCGATAGATCAGCTTGCGCGCCAAGTCCGCTTCCACTTCCGGGATCTTATAAAGAGGATAGATCTTGGCGTAATTCACAATCGCCATATCCAGCCCGTGGTCCACAGCTTCCTTCATGAACACGCTGTTCAGCACGCGCCGCGCATAGGTGTTCAGGCCAAAGGAGATGTTGCTCACGCCCAGAATCGTCTTTACTTCCGGCAACTCCTGCTTGATCTGCTTGAGCGCCTTCAGCGTCTCAATTCCCGCCGTGCGGTATTCTTCCTGGCCAGTCGAAATCGGGAGAGTCAGCGCATCAAAGACCAGGTCAACGGGACGGATACCGTATTTCTCCGTTGCCAGCTTGTAGATACGCCGGGCGATCGCGGTCTTTTTCTCCGCTGTGAGCGCCATGCCTTCTTCGTCGATGGTGAGGGCGATCACCGCCGCGCCGTAGCGCTTGGCCATGGGGAGCACCTTCGAGGTGCGTTTCTCTCCGTCTTCCAGGTTGATCGAATTGATGATTGCTTTGCCCGGAATGCGCTTCAGGGCTTCTTCGATCACGTCAGCTTCCGTGGAATCCACCAGAATCGGCGCGGGCACTCGCGTGGCGACCTTCTCCAGGATGGAGCTGATGTAAGCTTTCTCGTCCTCGCCCACAATGGCGCAACAAAGGTCCAGCATGTGCGAGCCTTCGTTCACCAGTTTCTTCGCCAGCGCCAGGATGTCGTCATACTTGCCGCCGCGGACCATGTTTTTGAAATGCTCCACCCGCGTGGTGGTGTTCATTTCTTCGGCCACGATCAGCGGCTTGGGATCAAGGTCCAGTGGGACCATGCTGTAGGCGCTGGCCGCTGCGGCCGTCACTTTCACGTCGCGCCTGGCCGGCTGCAGATTGGCGCAGGCCTCTGCCACCGCCTTGATGTGCTCTGGCGTGGTGCCGCAACATCCACCCACAATGCGCACACCGTAATCCGTGATGAACTTCTTGTGCCAATCGGCCAGTTCCTGGGGAGTGAGACCATAGTGCGCGCGTCCTCCCACGTTCTGCGGCAACCCAGCGTTGGGCAGCACAGAGATTTCTTTCGGTGCGTTGTGCGCAAGGTAACGCACCGCATCGTTCATCTCTCTCGGACCGGTTGCGCAGTTCAGGCCCAAGACGTCGCAATCGTAAGGCTCCAGCGTGGTTTCCGCCGCGCCTATCTCCGTACCCAGCAGCATTGTGCCCGTCGCTTCGAGCGTGACTTGTGTCTGCACGGGGACGCGCTTGCCCGCCTGCTTCATGGCGTCAAACACGGCGGCCAACGCGATCTTGGTCTGCAAAATGTCCTGGGAAGTTTCAATCAGCAGAACATCAACGCCCCCGGCCAGCAGCCCCATCACTTGCTCGAAGTACGATTTCCACATGGCGTCAAAGCCGATGTGGCCAAGGGAAGGCAGCTTGGTGGTGGGCCCGATCGATCCAGCAACATAACGCGGCTTACCGTTGCCGGAAAAATCTGCTGCCACCTCGCGGGCAATTTCCGCCGCACGCTTGTTGATCTCGTGGACTTTGTCGGCGAGATCGAACTCGCCCAGCACGAGGCTCGTCCCGCCGAACGTGTTGGTCTCCACCACGTCGGCGCCGGCCTGGAAGTAGGCCGCATGGATGTCCTTGATCATGTCCGGCCGGCTCAGCACCAGGACTTCTGAGCAATTCTCTTTGCCCCAAAAGTCGTCCAGCGAGGGATTGCGCTGCTGGATCTGAGTGCCCATGGCGCCGTCATAGATCACCACGCGGTCGCGAACTGTCTCAAGAAAGCTCTTCATGTCTTTCAGTCGAGACCCCGCTCACGGGGTTCCCGCTCTCAATCATTTTAAGGCCTGGTCCCGGCCCCGCCTGCATCCAACCATTGATCCTGCCGATCCTGCACTTGACTAGCGCCTTTTACGAGTTAATCAGTTGCTATCGGCGGCCAGCCCTTGAATCGCTGCCATTGTCATCCGTGAAGGTCTTTGGAGGCCGGACCAAGCGCGATTTCGGCGATCCCTAGCAAAGAATGGACATACCGGATTCACCCAGGGATGCCCAGCACCCTCGAAGGCCCAAAGCACCCGATTCACCACACTTCATTTCGCGCGGTACTTCTCTTAAGTAATTGTATATAAACGACTTAAAAATACCACAGGCGGATAATTAGAGCAACAAAGAGAAAGGTGGCGATCCAGAAAAGCCCGTCCCAAAACGGAACGCACTTGACGAATTTCCGGAGTTTAGTCTTGCCTTCCTCTTGAAACGCTCTGCATCATTGCCGCACTACCTTCACAGCTTCCAAATCACTTAAGACTGTGCTTCCGGATTTTTACGTTTAAATGGCTTCAAGGAAAGAAGCAAGAGGAGAGATATGGAAATGAGAAAGAAACTGCTTGGTTCGTTGATCTTCGTGGTCCTGACCGCCGCTGTCATGCATGCTCAAGCCAGCCGCACCTGGGTTTCAGGCGTGGGTGATGACGTGAACCCCTGCAGCCGCACTGCTCCGTGCAAGACTTTTGCCGGCGCCATCTCCAAGACCGCAGCCGGAGGAGAAATTGACGCGCTGGATCCAGCCGGATACGGCGCCGTTACCATAACCAAGGGCATCACCATCGATGGCGGTGGTGGACAAGTGGCCTCCGTCCTGGTCTCCGGGACCAACGGCATCGTGGTCCAGGCCGGCCCTAGCGATGTTGTGATCCTGAGAAACCTGCGGATTAACGGGATCGGTACCGGCATCAACGGCATTCGCTTCCTCTCTGGCAAAGCCCTGATCATCGAGAATTGCGACATCTTCGGCTTCACCACCCAGGGTGTTGACATTGCCCTCGGCACCAGCGGCAGGGTTTCCATCCTCAACAGCAACATCAGCAACAATGGCGGCGATGGCGTGAGGGCCACCACCACTGCCGGCCGGGTGGATGTAACCATAGACAACACCATCGTGGACGGCGCTGCCGGCGTCGGCATCCATGCGGTCGATCACGGCAAGATCGTGGCAACTCGCACCACCGCTTCCCATTCGGGCACCGGCTTCCGGGCGGAATCAGCATCAGCAGATGCTGAAATCAATCTGGACCACTGCACGGCAGAATATAACACTGCCTCCGGCGTGCAGTCCGGCCCCACAGGCACAGGCAACATCATTCTGGGCGACACAAAGATCAGCTACAACTCGCCCGGCTTTACCGTCTCCACGGGAACTATCTTTACCTTCGGCACCAGCCGAATCAACAGCAACTTCACCCCCAACGTTGGCGTGCTCACACCGGCCAGCCCCGGGCAGCAATAGGCGCTTGTAATCAGGCGTACCCACACGCCAGAATGGGCTGGACGAAGAAACCGCGTCCAGCCCATTCTTTCTTTTATGGACTTGTGATGGCTTAGGGTTGTCCGCGATCTGGGTAGTCCGCGGCAGGTTAGTTCATTCACCCGCCTTTGCAGTCTTCGTCTCCGTCCCCGCATTCTTCACCCACTTATCAAACCAGTTCACCATCTCCCACAGCGTATGCTCGGTGGATTCGCGCGCCAGGTATCCATGCGCCTCATACGGCAACTGCACGTAGCGCACGATCCCGCCGTTGCCCTTGATCGCCTGGTACATGCGCTCGCTCTGGATCGGGAATGTCCCGGAGTTGTCGTCTGCCATGCCGTGAATGAGCAGGATGGGACGCTTGATCTTGTCTGCCTGCATGAACGGCGAGACCTTGATGTACATCTCCGGCGCTTCCCAGATGGTGCGACGCTCGCTCTGGAAGCCGAACGGGGTGAGCGTGCGGTTGTAAGCTCCGCTGCGCGCGACGCCGGCGCGGAACAGGTCACTATGGGCCAGCAGGTTCGCCGTCATGAAGGCGCCGTAGCTGTGGCCGCCCACGCCTACGCGGCTGGGATCCGTGACGCCCATCTCCGTTGCTTTCTCGATGGCCGCCTTGGCACTGGCCACAATCTGCTCCACGTAAGTGTTGTTCATGGTCTCCGGATCGCCCACCACCGGCATGGTTGCATTGTCCAGGACGGCGTAGCCTTGCGTGGTCAGGAACAGATGGGAAATGCCAGTGATCGTCGTAAAACGATAAGGCGATCCCGTCACCTGGCTCGCTGTGGCCGCGTCATTGAACTCCAGCGGATACGCCCACACGATCGTCGGGAGGCGCTCGCCCTGTTTGTAATTCGGCGGCAGGTAGAGCGTGAAGCTGAGCTGCACGCCGTCTGCGCGCTTGTAGGTCACAAGCTGCTTGGTCACGCCGTGCAACTGTGGCTGTGGATCAGGAAACTGCGTGAGCGCCCGCTTGTCGGTGCTTCCTGCGGAGCGCACAAAGTAGTTGGGCGGATCGCTTGGGCTTTCATGCCGCGTGATGAACTTGGTCCCGTCATCGGAGGCGAGCGTGACCACCGATTCATATTGCCCGTCGCCGCACTGGAACAGCCGTTCAGACTTGCCCGTGGCAAGATCATAGCGGTCCAGGAAAGGGAACTCGCCTTTCTGCGATGCGCCGGCTCCCGCCAGGAAGATGGCATCGCCCTGCTGCCGCAACACGCGTTTGCCGTTGGCCATAGTGCGCATGAGTGGCGTCCCCGGGTCTTTGTAGCGATCGCGGATCGACCGCTCCCAGATGAGTTTGGGCTGCGCGCCCGGCTTGTTGATGTCGATAAGGAACGTGCGTAGCCAGCGGCGATCACGGTTGTAATCGCGGAGCAGCCCGATTCCTTTCTCGCCCCACTCTATGCCTCGCGGGCCGAACCCGCCGCCACCGCCGCCGAAGCCACCGGGCGCATAACGTTGCTCCAGCTTCACCAATTCCGCCGGTTCGCCTTTGAACGGCGCGCTCAGCATCAGCAGGCGGTCGCGGAACGGAGCTTTGGTTTTAGGATCGCCGCCATCCAGCGCCTCCGCCCACACCAGCGTGGCCGGCTGCATCGGCGCCCACTCGCAATCGCGCGGGCCGGTAAGCACGCCCTCAATCGGCACGTGTTCAGCCAGCGGAAGGCTTGCCACCCTGTACTCCAGCTTGCCTTTCAGGTCCCAGACTTCCACGTCGCGGGGGAAATCGCCCTCCGGCATGATGTAGGAATAAGGATGGTGGATGCGGCTCACCAGAATGTGCTGGCCGTCCGGCGAAGGCTCCACGCGCGCAAAAATCGAAGGTTTGCCTACGCTGCCTTCGGTCGTCACACTGGCTTTCATGGGACCGAGCTTCCCTTCGTGCACGTGCACCAGCGTCAACTGCGCGGTGGCGTAATAATCAAACAGCGCTTCGTCATAGGCATTGGCCAGCAGGTCTTCATAAGTGCGGACCGGCGCTTTCTTGCCGTCACTCTCTTGGATGACTGGCCCATCGGGTGATTTAGGCTCCGCCGGTGCTTTGCCGCGATTCCCCGGCACGGTCTGGACCAAAAGCGTATGGCCGTCCGGCATCCACTGAACCGCTTCGCCCAGGATGGCGCTGATTCTTACTCCTTCTTCGCGGACGGCCGATGCCGTCGCGGCACTGCCCACCCACAACTCGATTCCGTCGGCTGTAGCGTTGGTGAAGGCGAACTGTTTACCGTCCGCCGACCACTGAGGCGCGCTCAGGTAAGCACTCGCAGGCAGCCCCGTCACTTTGCGTGTCTTGCCGGTGGCTACTTCCACCAGGCTCAGCGCCACCAGACGCGGCGGATGGTGCCGGCCGTTGGTGGAAGGATTGATGCGCAACCCCGCCAGCCGGAGCATGGGCTGCGCCAGGTCCGAGATCGGCGGATATTGCAAGCGCTCCGCCACCAGAAGCCGGTCAGACTTCGGGCTCACCAGCACCAGCGGTGTCGCCGGTGCGCTGAGCAAATCGTGAATCGGCTGCGGCGCTTTCTGGTACTGCGCAAACGCAGCAGACGCAAAAAAGCTTACGGTGACCAAACCCAGGGTGCAGGCGCGGAAAAATCTTTGCATGGCAGGGGCCTCACAGAGGTGCGGATTTGAACAGGAAAGTGTAATGGATTTAGCGCGGAGTGCAAGGCGGATCTGGCCTTGCATTCTTCACCAAACCCGTTAAGATACGGGCGCGTCAGAAACTCTCCGAGAAAAGACCCAACGCAACTGCCATGACTCGTTTGCTCCTTATTCTGCTCTTTGTCCTGATGTTTGCCCCAACTTCTCTCCACGCGTTCGCCGATCAGGTCCGCGTGGACCAAGGACTGCTCTCCGGCGCGGCGGGCAAAGCGCCCGGCGTCCGCGTGTTTCGTGGGATTCCTTATGCTGCTCCGCCCGTGGGCGAGCTGCGCTGGAAAGCGCCGCAGCCGCCTGCTTCGTGGAAGGGAGTGCGTGAAGCCACGGCTTTCGGCAACGCTTGCTGGCAGACGCCGTACCCACCGGCCGCGGCCATCTACCAGGCCAAGCTGCCGTCGCTCAGCGAAGACTGCCTCTACCTGAACATCTGGAGCGCCGGCAAGTCGGCAAAGGACAAACTGCCCGTGATGGTGTGGATCCACGGTGGCGGCTTTACTCGCGGCTCCGGCACTACCGAGGCTTATGACGGCGAGAACCTGGCGCGCAAGGGAGTGGTGGTTGTAACCATCAACTACAGGCTGGGCATTTTTGGTTTCTTTGCCCATCCCGCGCTCACCGCGGAATCTGCGCATCACGCTTCCGGCAACTACGCTCTGCTGGACCAGATTGCGGCGCTCGAGTGGGTGAAGAAGAACATCGCGGCCTTTGGCGGCGACCCCGGCTGTGTGACCATTTTTGGCGAATCGGCCGGGTCGTGGGCAGTGAACGCGCTCATGGCCAGCCCGCTGGCCAAAGGACTGTTTCAACGCGCCATCGGCGAAAGCGGCGGCAGCTTTACTCCTATGCGTACGCTGGCCGCGGCAGAAAAATCAGGTGAACAACTGGCTGCCTCGCTTGGCGCCGGCGAAGATAAAGATAGTGACGGAAAAGACGGCCAGAATCACGGTAAGAACAACGATCCGCTGAAGGTCCTCCGCTCGAGGCCTGCCGAAGAATTGCTCAAAGCCGCTGAGGACCCTGTGGTCCGTCCCATCGTGGATGGCTGGCTCCTGCCGCAGGATGTGGCGACGATTTTTGCCCAGGGCAAGCAGAACGACGTCCCGCTCATTGTTGGTTCGAACGCCGATGAAGGCACCACGCTCGCTCCGCAAGGTGCGCTGGTAAGGAGCTCCATGTTCATCTCCGGCGCGCACCAGCGTTACGGCAACCTGGCTGACCAGTTCCTCAAGGTCTATCCCGCGGAGAGCGACGGAGAGTCCGTGGCTTCATTCTTCGCCTCTTACCGCGATGGAGTTTTCGGCTGGGAGATGCGCACCTGGGTGCGCGCCGCCACGCATACCGGCCATCATCCGGCTTATCTTTATTACTTCACCCGCCGGCCCCCGGGCCCACAGAGCCGCAGGCTCGGCGCCTTCCACGCTTCAGAGATCCCTTACGTGTTCGGCAATTTTTTCTGGCCGTTCCCTTGGGAAGAAGCCGACCACAAACTCTCTGAAACCATATCTTCCTACTGGGTGAACTTCGCCCGCAGCGGCAATCCCAACGGCGAAGGCCTGCCTCAATGGCCAGCCTACAGCTTAAAGGAAGACCAAGCCATGGAGCTGGGCGATTATGTGTGCCCGCGCTCGCAGGTCAACAAGGCCGGACTGGATTTCTTTGACAGCTACTATCAGTCGCTCACTGCGACTGCTGCAGGCAACGCCACGGCAAACACGGCGAAGTAGCCAATGAAACACATTGCCCCGGCCACCGTGGCGTTGCTTGTGTTTTCGTTTACAGCTTGCTGCAGCGTGCCGCGCGAACCTCATGGTCTGCCGCGCGCAAAGGCGCAATGGAAGGTGGACGTCACCGGAGCCAATTTTCCGGCCTACACATTCTCCCGGCCCGATCCTTTTACTGCTGACCGTCAAATCGCATTCGGCAGCAACGATGAACTGGTCGTCGTCCGCTCTGAAGAAACTTGCAGCAGTCAGACCGCCGTCAATGCCGTGGTGCTCAATGCCCAGTCAGGCGAGATCGTAAATTACGCGGCCTGGTGGACAAAGTGCTGGGCCTATGTTTTCCCCACTGCTCAAGGACGCTACGCCGTTGTAACAAACGATGGCATGGTGTTGTACTCTCCAGGGCTTAAGGAGGTTGTGGCAACAATCGCTGATGTAGCTGCCGACAAAGCCACGCCCGATGGACGTTTTCTGGCTGCGTGGAGATCGATCCCCGGACACGGCGTTACCTGGTTTCTCGACGCCGATACCTTGCGCTCCACGGGCACAAAGGTGCTCGATCAATATGCCCGCTCTGTGACCGAAAACAGAGTCGCTTCACTGGCCTACCCGTTAGGGCCCGATCAGCGTGCTCACAATGAATCGGTCTACTTCTCTGACGGCAAGTCGACCGTGCCCGTTTACGATACCGGTTGCCCCAAACAGAGCCAGATCCAGTTCATTGCAAGCGACACGATGGCAGTTCTTGCTTGCGGCCGCCTGCGCCTGGTGGATGCAACCGGTGGTGAACTGTTCTCCGAAGAAGTCGATCCCGGTCAGGGATCGACTCTTTCGGCCATTTCGCGCGATGGCAGGCGGTTCGCCCTGCGGCAGGTATTCGAACGTCCCGGCGACCCGCCAACGACCTGCACGGAGCGCATTACCGTATTCGATGTTCAACAGCGTAAGGCCGTGTTCGCTGTCGATCTAAATGACCTGAAAGGCCTGACCGCAGGAAGCCCTGCCTCCGGCCTGGCGCTCTCCCCGAACGGTTCACTGCTCGCAGTGAATTCTCGCGCAGTAATCAGGATGTACCGGCTTCCCTGAAGGCCTCCGGTGTCGCTGCGCAAAGCGGACTGCATCACTCCAAACAGGAAAGGCGCGACAGAAAAGCACGGGCTTTTGTGCCGCGCTCTCAGCTAAATCTTTACCACCTTGCTCGCGGCCAGCACCAGGCCGAGCGTGATGGCCGCAATCGCCACCTCGCCCAACGCGCCCACCACAAACGGCCGCAGCCCCTGCTTCCTCATTTCGCGGAAGTTGATCTTCAATCCAACCCCGGCAAAGGTGAGCAAAAACGCCCAGCGGGAAAGATTGGCCAGGTTGCCGATCTGGTCCTTGTTGAAGAAGCCCACACTGGCCAGGGCCGAGATGGCGAGGAAGCCCAGCACGAACTTGGGAAACTTCTGCCACAAGAACTGCGCTTTGTTGTTGAGGATGTTGCGGCCTTCCCGGGTCGCCCAGTAGATGGCATAGCCCAGCACCACGAAACCGATGGTGGCGTTGCGCGTGGTCTTGGCCAGCACGGCGATCTTGGCCGCGGCATCGGAGTAGAGCGCGCCGGCAGCGATGGCTTCCGCGGTGTTGTCCACGCCCATGCCTGCCCACAGTCCGTAGAGTTGGTCGCTCAAGCCCAGCCAGTGGCCGATGGGCGGAAAAGTGAAGAGCGCCAGCGCGCCCAGAGCGAGAATCGCCGCGATGGCAAACGACGCGTCCTCGTCTTCGGCGTCGATCGCGCCCTTGGCGGCGATGATTGCCGAGACGCCGCAAATCGACGATCCCACCGCGAGCAGGCTGGTCAACTTTGGACTGAGCTTGAACAAGCGCCCGAGGAGCGTCATCAGCGCGATGGAAAGACCGAGCTCAATCACTACCAGCACCAGGCTGACGGCGCCGAGCTTGAGCACATCGCCCAAAATAAAGCGAGCGCCCAGCAGCACGATCCCGCTCTTCAGCCAGAATTCGTAAGTGGCAATGCCGGGCTTGAAGACGTCCGCCACGCCGAAGATGTTCGAGATAAGAAAACCGATGGCAATCGCCCAGAGAACGTATTCGATGTTGGGTAACGTGAGGTGATGGGCCTTGGTGTAGCGCGCAATTGACTGCTCCAGCAGCTTGCCGCCAAGTCCAACGATCGCCAGCAGCGCAACGCCTGGCAGCAGCGCGAGAAACTTTTTCGCCCACGGCAGCGGCGGTGCAAGAGTCAGGGTTGTGGAACTCGCCATGTTGTCGCTCCTCCTTTTACCAGCGAACGTGTTGCAGAAGCCCCAGTCGGACCAGGGCGGCCAGGGACAACCCGATCACAACAGCCCAGGTGTCCAGGGAAAACTTCCAGCGTTTGAATCTGTCTTGCTGTGGTTGACTCATAGTTGCCTCTTCCTCATCCTGTTTGTTTGCCCCAAAATAAAAACCCACTCACTTTCTGGTGAGTGGGTTTCTCTAAAAAATCTTGGACTAAAACTGAATTATGGAGAACACTCGCCAGAAATGCCGGACATGCCGCAGCAACAACACGCGCTGCGCATCATCTTCGGCATTTGGCAGAGTTTCTGCATCGGTGGTTAAGCTAACATCCGGCGGCGCAGGCTGTCAAACGCCATCCAACGCCATGCCGCACTTCCCGCTTGACGAGGGGAGGCAAGGGAGAGACAGCCTTAGGACGGCGTCTTCAAGATCAGGTACCCGCCGGCCAATCCAAAGATTACGTCGGGCAGCCAGGCCGCAATCGCCGGGGGAAGCTGGCTGAAGTTGCCCAGGGCCTCAAACAAGCCTGAAGTCAGGTAGGCGACCAGGGCGATGATGAGCGCAGTGGCCACGCCGGTGAGAGCGCCACGGCGGCTTCCGGAAAGAGCAAAGGGAACGGCCAGCACCGCCATCACCAGCGTCACCAGCGGGAAGGCGATCTTCTTCTGCAACTGCACGCGCAGGCGGACTACGTCAAACCCGCTCTGCTGCAGGTCGCCGATGTAGCGGCTCAGCTCCTGGTAGTTCATCTCCTGGAACTGGCGGACTTCCTTCTTGAAGTAAGCGGGCGGTTCGTTCAGCTCGGCGAAAGTATCCACCTCAAACTTGCGGAAGGCGCCGACCTCCTCGCCGCGGAAGGTGCGCTGCCAGCCTTTTTCGAAGACCCAGCGCTGCTCGTCCGACCAGTGGGCGCGGCCGGCGTAGACGCGTTGCGCAATCCGGAAGCTGTGCGGATCAAGCTCAAACGCCGTGACGTTGCCGAACTGGTTGCGCTCGGCGTCGTAGAACTCATAGTAGTAGATCTTGCGCGGCTGCTCCTGTCCGTGGACTTTCTTGCTTTCGCCGAAGATCCATTTGCGGTCAGGACGCAGATAGGTTTGCGCCGGCTTGCCCTTGATCATGTTCTTGAGCGTCTCCACCCGGCGGTTTGCCGTGGGCAGATACCACTGGTCAAGCAGGAAGAGTCCACCGGCGAGCGCGAGCGAGATGACAAGGATGGGCACAACCGTCCGATAGATGCTCACGCCACTGGCTTTCATGGCCGTGATCTCGTTCGATTTCTGCATGATCCCAAATGTGACCAGCACGGTGAGCAGGACGGCCAGGGGCGTGATCAAGTACAGCACCGAGGGCGTGTAGTTGATGAGGTATTCGAGCTGTGTAAGCAAGGGAATCTTCTTGCGCACGATGTCTGAGAGCAGCTCGAAATAGGTAAAGATCAGGAAGAGGACGACCAGGCTGCCGAGCATCAAAAGCAGGTAGCCGGTGAAGTTGCGCAGCACATAGTCATCCAGCAGGAGAGGGAAGCGGCGGCTGAAGACCCGCTGGCGGTGTTTACCGTTGGCGCGCTCGGATTCGCGTTCTTTGGCTCGCGCCTGCCGCCAGTTCTTGAGCCGCGAAGAGATTGCCTGGCCCAGGCCCAGTTCGATGGGCAGCTTGTCCGTGCGCCAGAGCAAAAACGCCCCGACCAGGGCAAAGATGGCGTTGCCCATCCACACGCCCACCGCCGGCGCAACGCGGCCGCCTTTGGCCATGGAGAGGCCGGCGATGTAAAGGAAGTAGTAGACGAACACCAGGACCAGGGCCAGGACAAAGCCCGCGCCTTTGCCACCTTTGCGCGAAGCCAGCCCCAGGGGAATGCCGATCATCACCAGCACCAGGCACGCGGCAGGCAAAGCAAAGCGCCGGTTGAATTCGATCCAGTAGAGCCGGGCCTTTTCTTTGTCCGGTCCGCGGCCTTGCGTGAGCAGGTTTCGCGTGCTCTGCTGGGCCAGCGGGACAAGGTCCTGCGAGGGCTTGGGCACCGGCGGCAGCGTGATCGTGGTGTCTGTCTCGGTGAAAGTGGAGATGTTGTATTCGTCCGGTGAGCGCGCGCTGCTTTCGTGGGTCTCTCCGTTGACCAGGTGCAACCGGATCGTGTTTGGACCGCCGCTCGATACCAGCGCTTGCCTGGCGATGGTGATTTTGGGCGCTCCCGGCGTGCTGATGTCGGCAAGGAAAACGTTCTTCCAAACTGCAGCACCGGATGCCGTGGTTACGTCCTCCACATAAAGGACCAGGTTCTTGAAGTCCTCATAAAACACGCGCGGCTGCACTTCAAAGGAAAGCTGCGATGAGGCC
Organism: Candidatus Angelobacter sp.; assembly: GCA_036380095.1. Lineage (GTDB taxonomy): Bacteria > Acidobacteriota > Terriglobia > Terriglobales > Acidobacteriaceae > Angelobacter. The sequence continues at coordinate 22,438 of DASVFK010000085.1, forward strand.
AGGTTCTTTTCGAGCTCAGCCAGCGCGGCTACGGATCGGGGCGCGATCACCGTGGTGTTGAACGTGGCCAGCAGCCACGCCGCGATGCCGAAGATGGCAACGATCTTCAGGAACGTGCGCACGCTGACTCCGCTGGCGCGCATTGCCGTGACTTCACTATCGGCGGCCATGCGGCTCAGCCCGATCAACACGCCCACCAGCACGCCCATGGGAATGGTCACGCTAAAGGCGGTGGGCAGCGTGAGGAAGAAGAGTTGGGCCACGCTGGGCACGGGTGCGCTGTTGCGGACTACCAGCTCCAGGATTCGGGTGACGTCGCGCATGAAGATCACAAACGTAAACACCGCGGCCCCGATCAGCCCGTGAGAGAGCACTTCCTTCAGAATGTAGCGAGTGAAGATGCGCACGCCGTTTGTGATCCAATCCTGTGATTCTGAGTCTACCAAAAGCCGCCTTATGTTATTAATGGATAACGGGAATATGCCTTCCATTCGGCTGCTTTTCCTCTGGCACATGCACCAGCCCTATTACAAGGACCTGGTCACCGGTCACTACCGGCTGCCCTGGGTCCGCCTGCATGCGCTGAAGGACTATTTCGGCATGGTCAAGCTCCTGGACGAGTTTCCGGAGGTGCACCAGACCTTTAACCTGGTGCCGTCACTTGTGGCGCAGGTCCAGGACTACGTTTCCGGCGCCGCCCAAGACCCTTTCTGGGAGGTGGCGTCTCGCCCGGCGTTTGAACTGGACTTCGCGGAGCGGCTGTTTGCGCTGCAGTATCTCTTCCAGGCGAACACAGAAAACATGATCGGGCGCTATCCGCGGTATCGCGAGCTGTGGCGGACGTTTGGCGCACGGCCGGAAGAAGCCGTTCAGCTTGTTCCCCGCCTCTCCAATGCCGAACTGACCGACCTGCAAGTGCTCTCCCAGATCGCATGGATGGACGAGTTTTTCCTGGAAGACCCTGACATTCGCGAACTGATTGCCAAGGGCCGCGACTACTCCCAGGAAGACCAGGCGCTGGTTTCGCGCAAGCAGCGCGAGTTTCTGGCGATGGTATTGCCCGCTTATGCTGATGCGGCGCGCCGCGGGGCAATCGAGATTTCGACTTCGCCTTTTTACCACCCCATTCTGCCGCTGCTGTGCGATAGCGATGACGGTGCGGTCTCTCATCCTGGGCTGCCGTTGCCTGCCAGCCGTTTCCGCCATCCGGAGGACGCGCGCGAACAGGTGCTGCGCGGGGTGGCGTTGCACGAACAGGTGTTCGGCAGCCGGCCGCGCGGCATGTGGCCTTCTGAGGGGAGCGTTTCCAACGACGCTCTTCGCATCGCCGCAGAAGCCGGCCTCAACTGGGCGGCCACCGACGAAGGCGTGCTCGGCCGCTCCCTGGGATTTCTCTTCCAGCGAAACGGCGGCGGCAATCTTCATCCGGAAGGCGCGGATAAGCTGTATCGCATCTATCGCTGGGAGCAGCAGGAAGCCGGCCTCCACATGGTGTTCCGTGACCATTCGCTCTCTGACTTGATTGGCTTCGTTTATTCGGGTGTTCCCGCCGACGAGGCTGCCAGGGATTTTCTGCGCCGCGTAAAAGAATCCGCGCAGCCGGTGCTGGAGCGCGGCCGCGATGCGGTTGTGCCGGTGATCCTGGATGGCGAGAACGCCTGGGAGAGCTATCCGCAATCGGGAAGGCAATTCCTGCGGCGGCTTTATGACGGTATCCAATCGGACCCTGTGTTCGAAGCGCTGACGGTCTCCGAGGCCATCGATCGCGAGCCCTCTCCGGAGCGGTTGGAATCAATTTTTCCCGGCTCGTGGATCAACGCCAACTTCAACGTGTGGATTGGCGCGCCGGAAGACAACGTGGCCTGGGACTACCTCTCCGCCGCGCGGGATTTTTTCACCCAGAACGCCGCGCGCGTGCCTGCGCCGCAGAAAAAGCTGGCTTATGAAGAGCTGCTCATCGCCGAGGGCAGCGATTGGAACTGGTGGTATGGCCCGGAGCACCATTCCGCCAACGATCGCGATTTCGATGAGCTCTACCGCAAGCACCTCTCCAACATGTATCACGCTATGGGCGCAGCGCCGCCGGACCTGCTGGCCCAGCCCATCGCCGCCATGCGCGCGCGGGCGCAGTTTACGCCGCAAACCAACTACATCCATCCCGTGATTGATGGCAAGCATGCCGGCTACTTTGACTGGCTGGGCGCCGCCACGCACGTGGCTGACCGCCAGTCTTCCGCCATGCACGGCAAGCTGTTCCTGCTCGATACCGGTTACGCCGGCATTGACGAAGAGAACCTCTACTGCCGTCTGGACTTCATGGAGCCGCCCAGCGAGTGGGCCGGCAAGGATACTGCCCTGGTGGTGACGATTGAAGCTGCGCCTGCAAACGGCGGCGATGAAATTCGCGCGTATCGGCTGGAAGCCGGCCTCTCCGCGGATGGCATCCGCAGCGCCACGTTCGCTGAGACCGGCCAGGAGCCGCATGTGCCGCCGGAAATCGCTCTCCGGATAAGAATGCAAAACATTGTGGAAACGCAGGTCCCGCTCCAACTCCTGAATGCCACGCCAGGAGCGGTGCTGCGCATCAGGTTCACCCTGTGGCGAGACCGTCTTCCCCTGGACGCTCTGCCGCAAGAAGGGTCCATGGAAGTACGAGTGCTTCCGGAGACTGAGCTGGCCGCGCTGCCGTACGCCAAACCCTGAAAGGCCTTCTGCACTCTTCTTATCAATAGCCCGCAAACAAAAAAAAGGAGGCCCGCCGAAGCAGGCCTCCTTTTGCTGGAAAAGCTCTAGCTACTGATTGTTGTCCACACGGACTGCAGTCATCGTGTAGGTTGTGCCGCTGACGAACACCAGGCCGCGCACACGGACCGTGGCATTGTTCGTCGGCGTGACTTGAAGTTTCGCGCCGTTGGCGATGGTGACGGCCACGCTGGTTGCGCCGCTCAGGCTGGCGAACGCCGAAGTGGTGCTCGGCGTCAGCGTAAAGGTGGTAGCGGTGGCGTTCGATACCGTGCCCACCAGGGCCTGCTCGCGCAGCTTGACTTTGCGGGCCACGATCGGGCTGGCCTGGCCATCGGAATCGGCTTCAATGCGCTGGCCTTTGCCGATGTGGGTGGCGTCAAACGTCCCGGTCACGCCCAGCTTGTCAGAGCGGACGCTGTACTGCGTCTGTGCGTTCACCGTGATGTCCACGGTGGTGGGGCTGCTCGCCGAATGCATGGAGTCAACCTGATGCGCGATGGTGATCTTGGTCAGCGGATTGTCCAGCGCGGAGATAAGCCCTTCAGCTTCCTCGCCGGTTTCGCCGCCTTCACGCTCCACCTTGGTCGCCAGCTTGGTGCCGTCCGACTGCGTCATCGCATCCACTTCCACGATGTCCCCGGTCTTCAGGTCGGCCAGCTTCGTGATGCCGTCCTTGAACTGGGTGTTGCTGTCCGTGGTGAAGTCGATGCTGGTGCCGGCATTGGTCTGGATGGTGAACTTGGGCGCGTTGATGGCCGTTACTTTGCCGTGGACGTCGTCATCTTCGCCGTCCCCGTTGTCCTCATTGTTCTGGTTTGCAGGCGTTGCCGTGGCAGTTACCGTGAAGGTCGGCGTGAGCGCCGGCGGAGTCTTCGTCAGATCGAGCGACTTGGAAAGGTCAAGGTCGAAATTCAGGAAGGTCGGCGTGGTGCCGACGGTGATCTTGGATGCGAACGTTATGGTTACCGTGCCTGAAGTCGGGCTTGGCGTGATTTTGGTTGGAACGCCGTTGTTGATCGTCGCGATCTCAGGGTTGGACCAGTTGAGAGTCGCGGACACATACGTCCCAGCCGGGACCTTGGAGAGAGAAACCACTTCAAACGCGCCGGCTGAATGGGAGAATTCGAATTCCACCGGAGCGGTAAGCAAGTTCGCTGTATCGGTTGTACCGGTATCGCCCTTCAGGGTGATCGAGCTGACGGTCAACTCGAACTTTGCGATCTGGTCGTTGGTTACGTCTCCGAACTGCACTGCGGTGCTGGTTCCGGTGAGCTGTACCGGTCCGTTTTTACTGCCGCCGCAGCCTGTCAACGCAAAAGCAAGAGCAAACACAACACTGAAAAGTGTTACAAAAAGAACCCGTTTCATGGGGCCTCCAAGGAGCAAAAGTATTCAATTTTGAAAATTAGTCGAGAGTGGCACGTGTGTATTAGGGTACTACTTACCTCGGCAGAATAGGAAAAAAATCACAAAGAATTTACGGCGCAAGCAGGTCCTTTAGGACATGTCCCTGACCGAAGTGCAGCATGCACTCGTGATCCGATGCCGCTGGTCGTGCGCGCAGCCAAGTGCTTTATCCTCACCAATTCTTAACGCAGTACAGGGCCATTTGTCGGCCCATGGCCTGTACATGCGGACATGTCCGAAAAGACTTGTCCCCATCTTTATTTCTGCGCGTTGCCGTGAAGAATTTCTGCGCGTTGCCATAAGGCGGGCAAGCCGGAAGGACTAAGTCAAAACAAGGAGACACAGTGCCGCGTCATGCGTACTGTTTTCGTGATTGGCTTGCCCGCAGCGACTCCTGGCTTCCCTCCAGGGTCATGTCGCGCAAGCCGAAGCCCACACCAATCTTCTTAAGGAAATCATTGGGAGGAACTCCGCCGGCAAAAATCCATGCAAAGTCATTGGCCAGCTCCTGCCTCTGGCCTGCTACGTCCAGAACCACTGACTCAGCCTTGAATTCCACCGGGTTGGAGTTAAAGATCAATTTCAGCTTTCCGCTGCGCGCGAACTCTTCCACGCGCTTGGCGTTGCGCTCCTTGATGCGGGAAAAGCCGGCCTGTCGGTAAGAGACCGTGACTTTATTGCCCGGCTGGCTGGCGAGCCCCATGGCGCCCTCGACCGCGCTGTCGCCTCCGCCCACTACGAGAATGTTCTTGTGGGTGTAGTGGTCGGCTTCGATCAGGCGGTACATCACCTTGGGCAGCTCTTCTCCTTTCACTCCGAGCTTGCGCGGATCGCCGGCGCGCCCCAGGGCCAGCACCACGGCCAGGGCGCGATATTGCCCGCGTGCCGTGAACACGGTGAAAACGCCGTCCTCGCCTTTTCGTATGTCCTCCACCTTTTCCCCGGTGGAGCAATTGAAATCCACGCGGTTCAGCACCATGTCCCAGAAAGCGAGCAGGTGTTCCTTGGAAAGCTGCAGCTTGTTGAACTTGCCGTACATGGGGAATTCCACGGGACTGGTCATCACCAGCTTCTGGCGCGGGTACTTGGCCACGGTGCCGCCGACTTCGTCGCGCTCCAGCGTGATGTAGTTTACCTTTCGCTCAATGGCCCGCAGCGATGCGCTGATCCCTGCCGGTCCGGCGCCCACGATCAGCACGTCATAAACGCCCTGCACCCGTCTGATCTTTCCCAGTCCGATGCGCGCGGCGATGGTGTCCACGCAGTCGCGTGCCTGGTTTACGGCGTTCTTGATCAGCGCCAGGCCGCCCAGTTCGCCAACAATGAAAAGGTTCTTGATGGTGGTTTCGTATTCGCGCGTAAGGTGGGGCAAGTCCGCGCCCAGGCTCGGGTGGGCCATTACCATGGTGATGGCGCCCACGGGACAGGCTTCAGCGCAAAGCGAATGTCCGATGCATTTGTGGCCGTTGGCGATCACCGCCTGCCCGCCCAGCATGGCCAGCACGTCGCCCTCAGGACAAACGCTGGTGCAGGTGGCGCAGCCGATGCAGTGGCTGATGTCAATGTGCGGGTGCAGTCCGCGTGGCCCCTCGGAGAACAGCTGGCCCTTCTCCAGGGACGCTCGGGCACGCCGCTCCTTGCGTTTGTGTTTCTGGACGTAGCGCGCCACGAAAAACAACGTCACTACGGCGGCAAACAAATATGCGAACCAGGAATCCATCGATTGCCTTGAACCTTTTTACTGGAATCTGAAGAGCAAGGCGATGGCGATGTGGGCCAGCGCGAGCACTGCGAAAGAGTAACTGAATGGCCGGTGAATCACATGCCACAGGTGGAGGATTTTCTGTGATTTGGCCAGGAACAGCAATTTTTTGGAGAGCCGCGCCTGCTCCCGCGCCACGGCGATCGTGCGCTCCAGTTCCTGGTGGCGCGAGGAGAGCGCGCCGCCCAGAGTCAGCAACTTGTCGAGGAATCTCAGCGAGTGGCGGCGCATTCTGGCCACGCGGAATGGCCGCTTGAAATCGATCCAGAGCAGGGCGCAGAGAGCGCGCAGCGCGGACTCATGCGCCACATGGCGGGGATTGGGCAGGCGAAAGAGGCCGGCCAGGTCGCCGGGCTTTACCACCCTTTGCGCGGCCAGCTTGGCCGTCAATCTTTCCTGCACGTCCTTGAGTTCCTGCAAAGAGAGTTCGGTTGAATTGCGGCGGCGCGGTACCTGCGCATACACGTACCGCCCCACAATGCCGCTGGCAGCCACGGCAAACATGATCCAGTAAGCAATGCCGGCCAGACCGCTGAACTTGAATGAGGCGTGGAAAGCGATCACCACCGGCCCGGTCACGCCCAGCAGGATGTGAAAGTTGAACCAGTGCCGGGAATCGCCGATGCTGGCCAGCCAGCGCCACCGTTTGCGCAGGGGATAGAGAAAGATCAAGCAGAAAAGAAACACGCCGAAGAACCCCAGCGAGACTCCGATCAACCCTCCGGGGCGGAGCATGGCGTGGTGCGGGTGATAAGGCCGGTCAAGCGGCGCGGAGAGGTAATAGCCCAATCCGTAATACAGCAGGGCCGCCACGCCGCACACCGCAGCCGCGGCGCACAGCGCCAGGAGACGTTTGTGTCCTTTTTCACTTTGTTCCGCCGCCGCGGGGGCGACGCTGGTCAGGATCGACGTACTCATTCTTTTTCCTTCTGGCCCTCTTGCTCTCTCAGTTTTTCGGTATTGACCTTCTCCGTTACAGTCACGGAAAAGCGTTCATAATTCGTAAACCGGTGGACGTTCTTCCAGCGCTGCCGCGGCGTACTGACTTCCACCGTGGCCTGCAGCGGCAGAGTATAGCTTCCTTCCCGTCCTTGAAACGCCACGGGAGCGTAGAGCACCTCGCTGCGGTAGCTCTTGAGACCCAGGTCTTCCAAACTGGCGGCGAGTTCGGTGGTGATCTGTTCCACGTCGCCGGTGGCGGCGTTGATGCGCGCCGTGCCTGCCAGGGGCAGCGGATACTCGCGGCCGCGCAACAGGAGTACGGCCGGCGTCAGCCGTCCCTTGATGTATTGAAAATGGACCTGCATGAAGGTCTTGCCGTTCAGATGTGCGTCCGGCAGGCGGTCAAAGGCAAAGCTTTGCTGGTAATAAGGATGGAAGATGAGCAATTGCGTGGCGAAGCCGTTGGTCACCAGCAGGGAAACGTTTTTCTTGCTGTGGCCTTCACGCCTGGTCTCCCGCGACTCGTAGAGCAGCGGCTCATTGCCCTGGTTTTCCGTGACCAGCAGGTATTCGAATAACGACTGCACTTTCTCTTCCGTCTTGCCCTTCTCGCCGAACTTTTCCTGCAGCACCTCTTCGCTGCACTTCACGTCCGCAAGCTGGTCCAGGAACTGGGAGACTTTTGCGCCAGTGTGCTTGAGCAGGCTGTCCAGCGGTTCGTTGGGTGCCTGGGCGAGCGCGAGCGCAGGCAGCAGAAGCAGCAAGACCAATGCCGGGGCTGTTCGTAAACTTCTCATTTGCGTTTCCCTGTATCAAAGCGATAGCCCGTGGTGATGAGCCACTGCTCAAAAGTCTGCTGGCTGCTCTTTTGCAGGTTCATGCTGCCTTCGACAAAATAATGCCCGCCCAGGTTCACGTCCACGGTGGAGCCCAGCAGCCTGTAGTTCGTGGACGTGCCGATCGAGGACAGGAAGTTCTGCTTGCCTGCGTTGACTTCAATCCGTAACGCATCACGGAAACTGCGGGAAAGCGATGCCGCGCGGTAATCGCCCGATCCAAAGGAGCTGGTGAACTTGGAGTAACGAACGTCGCCGCGCAGGCCCGTCTTCCACAGCCGGCCGAGCGTGAGCCCATAAAGCTGGTTGATGGATTTCCGTGGATCGCCGGTGCGGTTGCTCTGTCCAAAGTTGTCATACACGCTGATGCGCCACGGCAATTCCAGCCGCGAGCCCACGCTGATTCCCTGGAACAGGAACTTGTCGAGCAGTCCGGTCCCCACCAGCGACGGGTCAAACGTGGGCACGTCGCGGAAGTAGTTGTGGTTTACGTCGACGGAGAAGTGCGAGAACGGCTGCACGCGCAAGGTGGCAAAGCTGCGGTTCAGGCCTTCCACCGTGCCACCCGTGGGCAGCTTCTGAATGTCAGCCTGCGCGGAGTGGTAGATCGATAGAAACCGCTTGATGAAGAACCCGTTTTCGCCGAAGACGAACTGGCGATCGGCGCGCCACTCGAGAGCGCTGACGCCGATGCCTTCCGTACTGGTGAAGCGTACTTTGTCAAAGCTCCCGGCTTCGAAGGCCACAAACGTGCCCGCCAGGCGGCGGTCTGGGTTGTAGTCAAAAGATGTGGGATCGGGCGTGGTGCCGGCGAAAACGCCGAGCGTGGTGTGCTTGCCCAGCTTCATCCCCAGGTAGCCGCCATCCAGAGTGTCCAGACTGGGCGCCCAGGGCAGGTAGAGCCGGCCCACGCCGGCGGTCCATCTGGATTTCGGATTCAGATAAGTAAATCCGATGGTGTAGGTGCGGTTGATCAGATCAAACACGCTTTGCGGCTGCGTTGCCGAAGTGGAGGTAAAG
>DASVFK010000086.1:0-8516 GCA_036380095.1 Candidatus Angelobacter sp.
CCCGTGCATCTCCATCACGGTGTCGACGAGGAATTGCATCTGGTCCTTGTCCGCGGCGTTGCAGCACACAAAGGCGCCCCGGCCTTCTTCGATCTGCTGCATGGTGCTGAAGCCGTTGTCCTCGTCTACGTCCACCACCACCACCAGCCGCGCGCCTTCCGCGGCGAACTTGAGGCAGAGCGCGCGTCCGATTCCGTTGGCCCCGCCCGTGACCACCACCACCTTGTCGCGTATTTGCATGACGAAAAAGATACGCGTTTGCGGGCAATCCGGCAATTTTCTCTGCGCCTGATTTTCTCTTACACTGATGAGGCATCGCATCCCCGGACAAGAGGAGTCAAAGCCAGCGTATGACCACGTTCGCCATCGGTGTTGATCTGGGCGGGACCAATCTGCGCATCGCCGCCGTGGATGGCTCCGGGAAGATGCTGGAGAAAATCACGCTGGGGACGAAAGTGGTCCGGGGGCGGGAGACGGTCATCCATGACATGTGCAGCGCCATCCAGTCGTTGATGGAGCGGTTCGGCGGAAGCGCTGGAACGCTCAGCGGTATTGGAATCGGCGTGCCCGGCATCATCGAGATGCGGACCGGCATGCTGCGCGAATCGCCCAACCTTCCCGGCTGGAGCGACTATCCCGTGCGAGAGGAAATCGAGCGCCGGCTGGGCACCCGTGTGGTCCTGGAAAATGACGCCAACTCTGCCGCCCTGGGCGAGAAATGGCTGGGCGCCGCCGCTGAAGTGGATGACATGTGCATGATTACCCTGGGCACCGGAGTGGGCGGCGGGGTGGTCCTGGGCGGACGCGTGTGGCACGGCATGACCGGTATGGCGGGCGAGTTGGGCCACATCAACGTTCATCCGGAAGGCCCCCGGTGCGGCTGCGGCGGCAGCGGCTGCCTGGAGCAATACGCCTCCGCCACGGCCATCAAGCGCATGGCCATGGAAGCCATCGCCAGCGGAACGGCCCCGGAGTTGGCGCGCGCCATGAATGAAGATCCGGAGTTCAGTTCCAAGGCGGTATATCAGATGGCGGTGCAGGGCGACGGGCCGGCGCGCGAGATCTTTGCCAAAGCCGGATGGGCGCTGGGGATTGCCCTGGCCGGCCTGGTGAACATCTTCAACCTGCCCATGTACGTGATCGGCGGCGGGGTCTCCAGCGCCTGGGAGGCATTTGCGCCGTCGATCTTTGAGCAGGTGCGCAGGAATTCTTTCGTTTACCGGGCCACGGCTGCGCCGGAACATTTGGCCGGAATGCCGGGAACGAAGGCGCCCGACGAGGCCCGACGCTACACCATCATCACGCGCGCTTTGCTGGGCAGCGATGCCGGTTTGTACGGAGCGGCCCGGTTGCCCATGATCGCGCAACCAGAGACCAAACAAATACGGAGCACGATTGGAAATGAAACCTAGCTTTGGCCGTTGCAGCTCGATTCTCCGTATTCATTAATTTTCCGTCTGAAAATTCCGTAAACTGCAAGCACGTGGAAAACTACTTTAACTACTTCACGGAAATCGAGCAGCAGTACCAGAAACGCCGCGGCACCGGCCTCCTGCTTTCCACGCTGGACTGGGCGCTGATTGAGACGTGGAAAGACGCCGGCATTCCTCTGGAAGCCGTGCTGCGCGGGATTGACGATACGTTTGACAAGTATGACAGCCGGCCGAAGCGCCCCAAGAAGATCAACAGTCTGGCTTACTGCGCCCAGGAAGTTCTGGCGGCAGCGGAAGAGATGAAAGAGGCTGCCGTCGGGACAGCGCGCGAAGAGAGCAGGGCCGCAGGCGGGCTGGGCGCGGGCGAGATCGCGGGTTATCTTCGCAGCAACGCAGAAAAGCTGCGCCAAGCGCAGGTGGCCGGACCCGCCGCCAAGGTCGCGGAAGAATGCGCTGTTGCTCTGGGCGAGATCGCCGCCGGCCTGGAAGCGGCTCCAGGCCATCCGCCCCTGGAAGACCTGGAGCGCCGGATGACGGTGATGGAGGAAAAGCTGCTCGCCGCACTGACCATGACCGCGCCGGACGAGCAACTGGTGCGGATGCGGGCCGAGGCCGACCGGGCCATTGCACCACATCGCAGCAAAATGCCGGCGGCGCAGATCGAGCAGCTCATGAAACAATTTGTTCACAAGCGAATGCTCGAACAGGCTACAATTCCCAGACTCAGTCTCTTTTACATGTGAACCTCACAATCGAAAAGATGGTGTACGGCGGCGACGGCCTGGCCCGCCTTCCCGACGGCAAAGCCGTTTTTTTGCCGTTTGTGCTTCCCGGAGAAGAGGTCAGCGCCACCATTGCCAAGGAAAAGAGCAGTTTTGCCCGGGCGCACGCCGACCAGATCGTTACCGCTTCAGTCAAGCGAACGCAGGCACGCTGCCCTTACTTTGCCGCTTGCGGCGGCTGCCACTACCAGCACACCGGATATAGCACCCAGCTCGAGTTCAAGCGCGAAATCCTGCGTGAAACGCTGCTACGCAACGCCAAGCTCGAATGGAAAGGGCAGATCTATGTCCATTCCGCTGAGTCATGGAATTACCGCAACCGCACGCGTATGAAGATCCGGGGCGGGCCGGAATTCGCGATGGGGTACCACCGCTTCGGCTCGCACGACTTGCTGGAGATCAAGGAGTGTCCCATCAGCTCGCCGGCCATCAACCGCGTGGTGGCGCAGGTGTGGGAGATCGGCCTGGCGGGCGGGGTCCCGAAGGGCGTTACGGAAATCGAGTTCTTTGCCGATCATGGTGACGCGCGCCTGATCCTTGAGCTGTATCACACAGCGGGCGCGCCAGGCATCAACGAGTTCGCGGGAGAGTTGCAGAACCGCATCGTGGGCATTCAGGGCATCGCCATTTATGCTGATCCGCCGGCGGGATCATCCGCGCTGCCCGAGCTCAAGAACACCATCGGCAACACCACGCTGCTCTACCAGGTGGGCGACAAATCGTTCCGCGTGAGCGCGGGCTCGTTCTTCCAGGTGAATCGTCTGCTGACGCGAGAGCTGATCAATACGGTGGTGGACGATTTCTTCGGCAACATCGCGCTCGACCTCTATTCCGGCGTGGGAGTGTTCGCCAATCATCTGGCCAAGCGCTTTACCCAGGTGTTTGCCGTGGAGTCGGCGCCGGCCTCGTCGGCAGACCTGCAGGCCAATGTGCTCAAGAACGTGGTGGCAGTCAAGACCGCGACCGAGCAGTTCCTGCCGCGCTGCCTGAACATGAATCCCGAGCTGGTGGTGGTGGACCCGCCGCGCGCCGGTCTGGGCCCCAAGACCACGCAGCTGCTGGCGGCGCTGCGGGTGAAACGCATTGTTTATGTCTCCTGCGATCCGGCCACCCTGGCGCGCGACCTGCGCCTGCTGCTGGAGACGGGCTACCACGTGGAGCAGGTCCACATGATCGACATGTTTCCCCAGACCTTCCACATTGAGAGCGTGGTGCGGCTGGCGCGATGAGTTTTCGCATTCCACCTGTTAAACTCACCTGTTCGTTGCTGAAATTGAAGGGACCTTGCCTGTGAGACAACTGCCTGTATTCGCCGTGCATGGCGGCGCGTGGGCCATTCCGGATGACATGGTGGAAGCGCACCTGAGCGGGGTGCGCGAAGCCCGGGAGCGGGGCTGGCGCACCCTGGCGCGCGGCGGCAAAGCGCTGGACGCGGTGCAGGAAGCCATCATCTCGATGGAAGACGATGAAACTTTCGACGCCGGACGCGGCAGTTTTCTCACCCGCGACGGCCGCGTGCAGCTCGATGCGCTGATGATGGATGGGGCCACACTGCGCGCCGGCGGCGTGGGCTGCGTGGAAAGGATCAGGAACCCGATTGCCGCGGCGCGCCTGGTGCTGGACGAGAGCCCGCACGTCTACATGGTGGCCGAGGGCGCCGAGCAGTTCGCTCAGGAGCACGGCATGGCGCTATGTCGCAATGAGGAACTGGTGATTGAACGCGAAGTCCGGCGATTGCGGGAGGCGCAAAGCAAGGCCGCCGCCGGGCAGCCGGACACCACCTTCGCCGGCGCCGCGTATGACAAGGGGCACGATACGGTGGGCGCAGTGGCGCTCGATGCCGATGGCAACATCGCCGCCGGCACCTCCACCGGGGGCACACTCAACAAGGCTCCCGGGCGCGTGGGCGATTCTTCCCTGATCGGCTGCGGCTGTTACGCCGATAATCACAGCGCGGCCGTTTCCTGTACCGGGTGGGGCGAGCCGATCATGAAACTGGTGCTGGCCAAGTGGGCCGCAGATCACGTCCAGCATGGTGGAGCGCCGGACGCCGTGGCGGAAGAAGCCATGGTTTATCTGCAGCGCCGGCTCAAGGGACACGGAGGCATGATCCTGCTGGATGGCCGCGGGCGGTTTGGCATCGCGCACAATACGCCGCGCATGGCCTGGGCGTACAGAAGCACGGAGCGAGAAGACGCAGGAATCAAGCTCAAGTAAAAGAACGCATCAGCCCGCCTTGGCCTGAGGCGCTTCCCGGCGGTCCAGGACAGCGCGGACCTGGCTCCCCAGTTCGGGAAACTCGAATGGCTTTTCAATCATGGGGATCTCGCGCTCCGCCTGGCGCGCGTCTGAATATCCGGACATGAACAACGCGCGGATTTGGGGACGGTCTTTGCGGATGAGGAAGATCAGATCGTCGCCGCGGAGTTCCGGCATGATGATGTCGGTGAGCAGCAGGTGGATTGGGCCATGGTGGTGTTGCGCGATACGGATGGCCTCCGGCCCGCTGGCCGCTTCCAGCACCGTGTAGCCGATGCTCTCCAGGTAAACGCGCGTCATGGCCCTTATGCCGCCTTCGTCTTCCACAAGGAGGATGGTTTCGCTGCCGCCGGCGGGCCGTGGTGGCTTCCGCATTTTTTCTTTGGTTTCGGGCAGGATCCCTGTGGCCTTGGGCAGAAAAACGGTAAACGTTGAGCCCTGATGGGGAGCGCTTTCCACGGTGATTTGCCCGCCGGCCTGGTGGACAATTCCGTAAACCGTGGAAAGGCCAAGCCCCGTGCCTTTGCCGGGCCCTTTGGTGGTATAGAAAGGTTCAAAGATCCTGGACTGGACTTCCTCTGACATGCCCGTGCCGTTGTCTGTGATCTCCATGGCTGCGTATTTTGCCGACAGTCTTCCAGGAAGAGTGGGCTTGCGGCCATTCAGCTTTCCTTCGTAGGTACGAATGGAAACCGTCCCACCGTCCGGCATAGCATCGCGGGCATTGATGGCCAGGTTCATGATCACCAGCTCCAACTGCGAAGGGTCCAGGTAGACCGGCAGGGGCTTGGGACTGAAGTCGAGCTGGATGCGGATGCGCTCGTTGAAGAGCTTGTCCAGCATCTTCTCCATGCCGGTGACCACGCGATTCAGGTCAACCACCTGGGGCGCAGCCGGATGTTTGCGGCTGAAAGCCAGCAACTGGCGGGTGAGCGCTCCGGCGCGACGGGTGGCATCCATGATCTGCTGGCCCAGTTCCTTGTTTTTGGGAGATAGTTCCGGGTCCTGCGTCAGCTGGCTGACAGAACCGGAAATGAGCATCAGGAGATTGTTGAAATCGTGGGCCACGCCGCCGGCCAGCCGTCCGACGGCCTGCATCTTCTGCGAGTGGAGCAGTTCTTCTTCCAGGCGCTTGGCTTCCGTGATGTCGCGAAAGCTCCACACCCTGCCCACAATACGGTCTCCGACCTTTTGCGGCTTGGAGTAGCGTTCAAACACCCGGCCGTCTTTGAATTGCAGCATATCCAGGCTGGTGCTCTCCGGACTGGAATAGAGGTGCTTTACCCCATCCAGGAATCCTTCAGGGTTCTCCAACTGCGGAGCAGCTTCAGCAAGCAGGACCTCATCGCTTCGTGCGGAGAGAGAGAGGCTGGGGAGCCGCCACATTTCCAGGAATTTCTGGTTGTAGCTGGAGATCTTGCCGTCTTCGGCTACAACAAGAATGCCGTCGGCGGTGGCCTCGAGCGTGGCATTGAGCAGCGAAAGCGAGGCTTGGAGCTGTTTTTCCGTGTAGCGGCGTTGCTGGTTCTCAATGCGCAGGGCCGCGTTGGCCCTGGCCAGCTCGAGGGCACGTTCTTCAATGTCTTCATTCAGGCCGGCGTTGGCCCGGCGGATTGCCTCCAAGGCATCGTGACGGTAACGCAGGTCGCGGCCGGTAAAGATAACGCCGGCCACATCAGGGTCCTGCAACTGATTGCTGGCGATGATCTCAAACGGCACCCATTCCCCGGAGCGGCTGCGCAATCTGAGCGCCGAAGGAGGTCCTTCCCCTGTCTCCTTGATGGTCCGCGTGTATTCTGCGTGGGCCCGCTCGAGATCTTCCGGGTGGACGAACTTGAATATGTTCTTGTCCTGGATCTCAGAAGGATGATAGCCGAGTACGTGCTCAACCTGCGGGCCGATGAATTTGATCCGGCCTTCAGGATCAATCAGGACAACCACCTCCGCGATGTTTTGCAGCAGGAGGCGGGTTTTCTTTTCGCTGGCCTTCAGCGCCGCTTCGTACCTCTTGCGCTCGCTGATGTCGTGATTGATGCTGGCCACAGCGCCCTGGCCCAGGTAATCGATCGCGGACAGGCTGACCAGAAAGTCGAGCTTTTCTCCGGTCCTGGTGTAATGGGTTTCCTCAAAGCTTTTGCCTGAAGGTTCACGGAGATGTTTTGCATAGTCCGGGGCCGTTCGCGAAAGCTCCTGCAGGCCCATGCCCACGAGCTTCTTGCGCGGGTAGCCATACACCTCCGCGGCGCGCCGGTTGGCTTCTAAGATGATGTGAGAGTCGGGGCTGGTGATGAGAATGACATCGTTGACCGCGTCCATCAGTGACCTGCAGAAGATGCGCGCGCGCTCGATGCCGGTGGTGCTGCTTGGGGAAGACATTCCCTTGATTTTCCGCGAGAATCAACGACCCTTAATACCTGATACCGGTGGCCCGTGACATACAGGAACTTCGGCCCCGCAATAAAAAATTAGAAGACGTGAAATGCCTCATTCCAGAGAATCGTGAAACCCGATTGTTAGATGCATTTAATAAAAGCCACGGCTGCCGCACAGGAGAGCACGGAAGTCACAACTGGAAGGTCCCCTCGAGAAAGGCGGCCCTATCCGCCGAGCTGTTTCTTCACGATTTCGCTTACGGTCTTTCCTTCCGCGCGGGCGCCCGAGGCTTGCAACTTGGCCATGACAGCCTTCATGACAGTGCCCATATCCTTCATCGTGGGAGATCCCATTTCCGCGATGGCGGCCTTCACCACCTCAGTGACCGCTTCCTGGCCCATGGCTTGGGGCAGATAGACTTCAATGAACCTGATTTCAGCGGCTTCCTTCTCCGCCAGCTCAGGCCGGCCGCCTTTCTGGAACTGCTCAATCGAGTCGCGGCGCTGCTTGATGAGAGTGGCCAGAACCTGCTGCGCCTCGTTTTCATCGAGCGGCGCGCGTTTGTCGATCTTCTTGTTGTCCAGCGCCGACTTCACCATGCGCAGGCAGGAGAGCCGCAGCTCCTCGCGCTTGCGCATGGCCTCAACCATGTCTTTTTGCACTTGATCGCTGATACCCATCATCTCCCCCGCTAACAAACACAGTGAAGAGACGATTATAGAGTAGCTTCGGCAAAGCACGTGGAGCAGGTTGATGGTTTATGATCAGGCCAGCCCGCCAGCGGAGAAGCCGGATTGTCACCCCAAGCAGCGGTCCTGAACATAGCGATCATGGTTGGCATCGTGGGCATCATTGTGTATTGGGTGCGACGCTTTGCCGTGTTCCGCGGCTATCGCGATATCGAGCAGGACGTGGGGAAGCTGGCTGAGTTCCTCAAGACCGAGGCTGTCCGCGAAGGAAACGATATTGTTGTTGCCGGCTACAGCGGCCCGTTTCCCACCATCATTCGTTTTTCACACAAGCTGGATACGCCGGGGCTGGACATCCAGATGCGCGTGCCGGCGACCCTGAACTTTGCGCTCATGCCCAAGACCCTGGCGGTCCAGCAGGAAGGCCAAGTGCTGGTGCGCACCGGGAATGCCCTCCTGGACAAGAAATTCAACGTGAGCACGGACCAGCCCACGGAGATGCGCATGTTTGCCGGAACCCTGGCCGTGGTAGCAAGCCTGGAGCAAATCTGTTGCTCCACACAAGCGGGCTTTGCGCTGCATGCAGGCACGTTGGAGTTGAGTGAACTTACCATCCCGCCGTTTACCGCCAACCACGTTTTCGATCATGTGAAGTCGATGCGCACGCTGGCGGACCGTCTGCTGGAGATGCCCGGAGCAGCGGCCATCAAGATCCAGCGCTTGCCGCCGCGGGGCAGCAGTTGGACGATCCGCGTCGCCCTGGCGCTGGGGCTGATCTGCCTATTGACGCTGCTTCTGACTCAGCCCTATAACCGGACCGCAACGGGCAACGTCATCGAGAGCGCAGCCAGCGAATCCGGCGTGGCGCCAGTTGATGCCGCGCGCATCCAGCAGCTGCGCGGCTGGCATGTAGCGGCCAAAGAAGACTTTTCCGGGCCGGCGACACTCTTTCTGGGCAAGAACCGCATTCCTGTTTCCGG